>NZ_BAABWR010000030.1:0-48433 GCF_040370605.1 Aliiglaciecola sp. NS0011-25 | reverse complement strand
AACCCTGTAAAAATTGATGGTATAAAAGATCCCGGTGTAGCATTAGAAGGCTTCTCTAAGACGTCTTACAACATTATCGCTTTTTATGAAAAAGATGCCGTGCAAGCTCGAGTTGCTTATAACTGGCGTGACGATTTTTTGCTGCAAAGATCAGGTACTCGAAGCGGAGGTTTACCTGAGCATGTTGAAGCATATGGTCAACTTGACGCTAGCTTCTCTTACGATATTTCTGACAGTATTACCTTGTCCTTAGAAGCAATAAATTTAACCAATGAAAGATTGTATGAATATGTTGATGTTAAAGAGCGTTTAAGTCGAGTGCAATATACTGGAACTCGCTATACACTAGGTGTGCGCGCTACCTTCTAGGCTTTGGCTTTATCCGGCAAGCCGGTGTCAAAGCATAGCGCTACGGCACCGGCATTTTCTTAGCATGTTCAAAAGCTTTTAATTTACGAGAAATATCACGTTGAGCTTTAATATTCATAATCTTTACCTCAAAACAGTTATTTAAAATATAACTGTCAACTGAGGTTCAGACTTTTATACTTATGTTAAAGCTGACGAACAAATGCAGCTTAGCCATTAGATGAACAACAAAGTCTATTCACCTAACTAGCTTTATTACAATTTACCTAAAACACACATTGAATTATTGAAAAGTCATACGACTTTAATTAAATCCCCAACTTCACATTCTAGGTAAACACAAAGCGTTTCTAAAGTTTCAAAATCAATTCGTGTCGTTGTCTCATGATACAGGCGAGTAACTGTACTGCGATTAATTCCCGTATCTCGTACCACATCAGCTATTTTAATTTTTTTCGCGCCCATTAGCACCGAAAGGTTACATTTTACCACTTTTAAGCACCATTATGATTCTTTAAAGACACAAAAATACTTGACAAGTATCTTGTGAGTGTCATATTGTTTCTCTAGAGCATCATTTTAGCTCTTTCTAGCTTTAGGAGATTATGTATGACTCAGACTTATCTGACAACCTCTGAATTAGCCAAGCTGATCAAATATGACGTACGTACCATACGAGAACGTTTAAAAGACTCTGTGTTAATAGAGGGCAAGCACTACATCCGCCCATTTGGTGGGCGAAAGATCTTGTATGTATGGGAAGCCATTCAAACAGACATGAAGCAATTTTCTTGTCACTCAATGGCTATCCCTATGAGCAGCGGAGGTATTACTCATGGCTAGTTTTAATGTGCGAAAAGAAACAGGGAAACTCTATTTCGATTTTCGTTATCGAAATATTCGCTGTCGAGAGCAAACGGAGCTTACTGATACTCCTTCAAACCGAAAGCTTATGGAAAAAACACTGGAAAGGATTCAAGCAGAAATTTTGCTTGGATGTTTCGACTATGAAAAGACATTTCCAAATAGCAAGTTGCTAGCAAAATTTAAAAAAGTCGAACAAGCAATCGAATCAAATGCTGAAACTTGTCCATTATTTGAGATCTTTGCAAAACAATGGTTTGACGAAATGAAAGTTGCTTGGAGTAAAAGCTACGTTGGCACGGTCAGTAATATTGTCTTTAACCGTCTTATACCTGAATTTGGTAATAAACCAGTAAATGAAATTAAAAAAGCAAATTTACTGCAATTTCGAGGCAACCTTGCAGGGATTGTTCAAAAAGACGGTAAGCCATTATCTCCTTCTCATATTAACCGCCATATAAAAATTGTACGAATGATTTTAAATGAAGCTGGTGAGAGGTATGAGTTCACAACCGCCTTTCAAGGTATTAAACCTCTCAAGGTGCAGAAAACAGATATCAAGCCTTTTACTCCCGAGGAGATCAACCTGATTCTGGAAAACGTACGAGAAGACTTTCGGGACTATTTTACCGTGCGCTTTTTTACTGGAATGCGAACTGGTGAGGTAGATGGCTTGAAATGGAAGTACGTTGATTTTGAAAATCACGTCATTCAAGTGCGTGAATCCATTGTCATGAGAGAAGCTGCCTACACGAAAACCCATTTTAGCCAGCGTGATATTCAAATGAGTGAGCCCGTTTTTCAAGCCCTCCAAAGTATGAAACACCGCACCTATCAAAATACCTATGTATTTGTAAACCAAGTAGGTAAGCCACTTGACCACAACAAGGTCACTAAGCGCGTATGGTATCCACTGCTTAAGCATTTAGGGTTAGAAAAACGGAACCCTTATCAAATGCGTCACACAGCAGCCACCCTTTGGCTTGCATCAGGTGAAGCGGTTGAATGGATAGCAAACCAAATGGGGCATGCCAATACTGAAATGCTATTTCGGGTTTACAGCCGCTATGTACCCAACTTGACGAGACAAGATGGTTCAGAGGCTAACAACCTTTTCAGCAAAATAGTGAGAAAGAAATAGCCCTGTAGTTCAACACCCCAAGTTCAAGACACCAACTTCTGCGTTATTGGAGACTGATATGAAAGCATTAAGAACAGAATCATTACAACCGTTGTTAATCGATGTATTTAATTTTAAACGCTTTGCAGGTAGGTACTACTTAATCAGCGTTGTTTGCAGAGTCGATTCACATGGTCAAGCATGTAAAGTGCTGACTATTGCTGATGCTTCAACAGAGATGAAGGTATTTTGCTGCAATGAGGAGCTAATGCAAATTGACTTGCGTCCTGATTCACTCATTCATGTTGAAGCAGCACTTAAACAAAATATGGGCAGTGCTTACTATTTATGTAAGAACATCCAGCCACTTGGCAAAAATCAAACTCAAGGACTTGATTTAGCTTCTTTACCGCGAGAAAAATGCCCAAAGCCAGAAGTGTTTGATGCGTTTCTTGTTTTTGTTGGTCGTATTCAAAATCCGCTATTAAAATGTTTTTTAACCAATGTGTTGCTGCAAGAAGATATTGGCATCCAGTACCTGCAATGTCCCGCCAGTATTAGCCATCACCATGCCTATCCGGGTGGGTTAATAGAACATTCGGTTGAAATGGTATGGGATATTTCTGGCGTTCAAGAGCTCAGCCCACTTGAAAAAGATATAGCAGTTGTTTCCTCACTATTACACGATATTGGAAAAACCAAAACCTACACTCCTGATGGCACTTTAACAGCTATTGGCCGGCTGGTAGATCACCAGCAATTAACGCTAGAAATTTGTGCCAATGCATTAAAAGATCTAGAGCTTTCATCACCACATATTTCTAACATGCTAAGGCACGCTTGGACTTGCTATTCGCCGAAAGCAAGGTTTGGGTTTCACCCGAAAACACGCGTAGCCAGACATCTGCAAAAAGTGGATGGCTATAGTGCTAGAGCTGCAGACAGAGAGCATTTTCTACCAGTATTTCCCGACATGGACAAACGCATTAGAACACTATCATTTGTTTAAATTCACGTAATTAAAGTAATTAAATTAAACATTGGAGATTAACAATGGCTAGACACCCTGAAGTTTCTGAAAAGTCAATTATCCAAGCGGGCTTGGAAATTGAAAATACTGGAAAGAAAGCAAACCCTGGAAGTATACGCGCCCATCTTGGCTACAGAGGTGGGTTACTAAGAATAAAGTCGATCTGGGAAACTTTTGTACAAAAGCGTGAGAGTAAATTTTTGCAAGAACAGCCATCAGCGATTACGTTGGACGCATTACCAGAAAGCTATTCATCAAATGCTGTTTCGCTTATGAAAAAGGTTACAGACGCATTAGAGCAATTAACTATTGAAGCTTATGTTCATAGCCAGCAGCTTTTCGAAAAACGCTTGAAGACATTAGAAAAAACACACGCTCAAAAACTTGAACAATATGTCGAGAGTGAAAAGAGTGCCGATAAGTCAGTTACCAAACTAGAAAATGAACTAGACGACCTACAGCAGGAAAACCAGCAACTAGCAGAACAAAATGCCAAGCTACTAATAGAAAATGCTGAATATCGTGGACGATTAGCTGTTTTCGACTCCTCGTTTGAAATTACCGCCAATAAGCAAGGTTAAGTTAGGAGTAACAAATTATGAACTTTCTTGAGCACTTCGATTGTAAGTTCGAAGGAATTGTAAATGATGACATATCAAATATGCTGGATGAAGAGTTTCAATATCAAATGGAATTAACGGATGGCACTTACGTGTTTTGGTATGAAGCGCATTTTAAAGGTCATCAAATTGAACCTGCAGTAGACGGTACTAGTCAAGCGATCCTGCAATACTTTTCGCACTGTGGCTGCCCAATTTCTATGCTGAGACTTGGGCGGTCACTATCCAAACGTAACTACCAGCACGGCCCTATAATTTCACATGCATTAGCTGTTAAATACTTGGTCAAAGGCTTTGAATAGCTGAATAATAGCTTATTCGACAAAAATGTTCGTGACGGTATGCTGTTATACATGCAATCAAAAGAGTTTTTAGCGGCTTGCAGCCTTATATCTACCTATGAGCAAGAAATTAAAGGGTTGATTGAAAATAGTGTTGGATTTACCAATGATAAAAATTTGAATTAACAGTGTGATTTTTAAATTCAATTCCCCCCTGCACAATTCAACGCCTTTGTTACATTCCTCGCACAACAAACCGGAACTCAACCTATTTACCCTACTACACACTTTATTCAAGTGAATATTCATCTGTAAGATAAACTATTTGATTATCAAATCATTATCCAGAGCAAATGAAATATATAAGTAAGTACGTTAGTACTATACTGGCTAACCTTGTATTCTTTTTTGAACTCACCTTCTGACGGGTGTGATAGAGTTACCGTTAATCGCCCTTCGGGATACTTGTTTTTTCCAAGCACCGTGCTGGTATCTATTGCGATAGGAATGTTGTGACTTTTTGATTTCCATTGTTTAAGTAACTCGGAAGCATCTCTGTTCTTTACAGGCGACAATTTCAATCGCCAACGGTTTTTCGGGAAGACCTGAACTAAAATGCCAAGGTAGAGATCTAGCTCTTCAGGGGATAAAAAAAGAATACCGGGTTTTGAGGTGTTGGTATTGTTTATAAAATAATTGATACTCCGATTAATCTTACTTTTGTTCTCCTTATACAGAGATCTGAGTTTATCAATAGCTAAGTCTGCTTCTTGCAATTCCTCATTAGATTGAGGAGTTGACGGGGCTAAAGCTTCACCTATTGGTGTTCCGGCTCTGTACCGAGAAAATATCCGAGATTTATTCTTTGACGTCATCAGCTTAGCGATGTCTTTTGCTTTAGTTAGCCATCGGTTGATGAGTTCTTCTTCAAGGTTAAATCTAAGCACCAACTCGTGCATAGTAGCTTTCTGTTCGGCGGCCTGTAGCACAGAAAGACATACTTTGGGGTTTGGTGAATGTCGGGGGCGTAGATAAACAGCATTATCATTTTGGGTATTGTCTGAATCGTCCAATTTAGTTTCGGGAGGACAAGTTTTTTGGCAATATTTTTCAAGCCGCTTATACAGGGTATTTGCAAATAAATTGATGTCTACGGGATTTTCTGTCAGAGCTTTATCACCTATTGTGCGGGTGATTATATTGCTTGAAAGGCCTGAAATTTGTTTGAATAAATTAATAGGTATAGTGTGTTGAGCGCCTTTTAATTTATTAGCTACTATGCAATCGGTAAAGTGCAGGTAATTGCTAAAAGTTGTTTCAGGTGTCAAATGCCCGGCAAAGCCAGCTAACGCCCAGTATATGTCACGCTTAACTTCATGGTTATCAAAACCACCTAGCGTTTTTTTGATTTTCTTAATTTGCTCTTCAGGGTAGCTGATGATCTCTTTTATTAATTCATTATCATCTTCCAATAATATTTGAAGCCTTGAGAGTGCGGTATGACGAAGGTGATGAAAGATAAAAGGGAAATCGGTAATTTGTGATAATAGCGTTTTTGCTAATGTGCTGACGTAGTTACCATCTAATGGAATATGAGCACTTTGCTCTTGAGAAAATAGCAGGGCCTGGCTGCTATTATCAAGCGCTCTTTTATAAGCTAAGTAATTTTCAAAAAGCTTGGCTTCTTCCATTGTCATAAGTACTGACAGCGGAACTTTTCTCAAAGCACTAGAGGATTTGTTATTGCCATACCTGTTGTTGCGAATAAATAACCAGCGCTCAGATGAAGACTCGACGTCTTGGAGTCTGAGCTTTAGCAATTCACCACGCCTGAGCCCACAACGAAATGCGATGATATACAGGCACTGAAGTGATTGCTTTTTTCGATGAGTGACAGGCTTTTTTTCAATGGATTGTATAAAGGCCGTAAATGCTTGCTCAGGTATAAAGCCAGAGCGAATAAATGGGCGACTGTGTGAGCTAGTACCATCTAAAGAGCTTGTTAACACCGGCAGATCATGATTGCGGCTAAGATATAAATGAAATTGATTAAATCTGCCAGCCATATAACGGCGGTTTTTTTCACTGAGTTGGGAATCTAAAATATCGCGGTAAAGGAACTCAAAATCTTGGGAGTCCAAGTCGTCTATATCGATAGTTGCCGTAGCCGCCAGCCATGGTTTACCAATTGCGGAGAAATAGCGTGAAACGGTAGAAACCTTTTTGTTTTCGGCGAGTAAACTGATAAACCACTCGATAAGCGTTGATAGCTGTTTGGGATATTGGTTTGGCTCTAATTTTTGAAGCTGAGCTATGGCGGCTTTAGGTGTATTTTTATTTGAGCCGTTTTGTTTAGGTGATAGACAAGCTCTGATCATTGTAACAACGCGTTCATAATTGCTTGCCAGTGCTATGTGGTTACGGGATTGAGATAGCCCGTTTGCAGCAGGAATTCTAGTTAACTCATCTTGGACATTGTTGATGGCCGAGAAAGAAGGCTGTTCAAAAAGTATATTATGGTTAATGTGTGGTAGTGAGGCTGAGGGAATTTTTCCAATCAGGTATTGGACCATTGCTTGATTTAATCTTACCCCTTCTATCTGCTCCGTGACGCCGACCGCACACTCAGCAAACTGCTGCAAACTTTTTACGATCTTTCTGCAAGACTGATCTATATCCGTAAGCTGCTGCCTGACCAAGTGCCAGGCTGTTGGTACGTCTTCTGTTTTCACTGTGTTTCTGAGGTTTAGAAAGTGATTTATCCAGGCAAGCGTTAAATTGTCAGGATACCAACGACGTAAGGTGACGGACTGATCGTTAATAAACGCATTATGCGCCTGAGCTTTTGAGTCAAATGTTAAGTCGATCCAAATAGTTTCTACCGTTTGAGTGAGCGGTTTATTTTCTTCGAGTAATTGTTTTCTTAGCGCAGCAAGCGCTTCAGCAATGCACAAGCCTCCAAAAAAGGCAGCCGAGATTAAAGTATTAGCGAGTACTTGCTCAGATGTAAGTGGCTTTTCAGTAGCACCTCTTTTTTGTAACGCATCAAACCATTGTGTCACCCATTGATTTAATGATTTGCTGAGTTTAAACCATTTTTCAGTCCTTAATGGTTTTTCTCTTTGAACCCTGTGGATATAAGGGGGGACAGCCAATAACCATTTTTCATCTTTATTGCCATCGTTAATAAATTTGGCGAGGTAATTTCGGGCGATTCTAAGATCATTCATCGATGAGTTATCGACTTCGATTTTTCGTAATAACTTAACTATCTGCCTTTTGTAACGATCCGAACTTATAATGACATGCGATTTAGTTAACTCTGGTAACAAATCGGCAATGAGATAGTGAATATGCTTTTCTATTGCTTGTTGGTGTTTTCTTCTTTTGTGAGCTCGCTCTTTGGCGCCAAATAACGTTTTAATTTCTTGTGCTTTCGTCATTATTGAGAGCTCCAGGGAGCTTGCGCTTTTATCTTGAGTTCATCATCCAGAAGAGTATTAATTACCGTTGCGATGTCTTTCAAGTCAGCCATGCAAATTCCACTGTATCTGCCAAGCGCATCTCCACCACTATTGATATGTCCCATCCACCCATCTACAAGATGGCCATGGATACCGTTTTTACGTAGCCAGGTGCGCATGAAGTGTCGATGCCAATTTAGTTTTAAGGGCAAAATATCACTACTATAAGCGTCAAAATTTGCCGGCGTAACAGCCTTAAAATTCAGGTCGTTTAAAAAGAAAAATAGCGGACCCTCGGCTATGAGTGCATTTTGAATTTGTTTACCTGTTTCGATTTTAATGTTTGTGATGTATGAGACGATATTGGTAAGGTGCGCGTGATAAAAGGATAACTGCTCAATAGCAAGCTGCGGCAAGGCGATAACCCTGGCGGACAGTGAACTCCTGCTCTCTTTATCGGATATATACAAAGTACCAGCATTGAGATCAAAACAGTCTATAGTTTCATAGGGATGTCTAACAGGTCTGTGTCCGGTGGATAGGTTAAGCAGGTTTAGGATATATATGGTGTAAAGATTATGAAACTCCTCAAGGGCGCTCCATTTCATATTTCTAAGTGCTGATAAACGGTCGTGAAGTAGCGCAAACATCTTTACCAACATTTCAGATTTGACTTGTAGCTGACTGCCGACTGTTATCTCAGTTGGTTGATTTATCTCATTTACAAACAATTGATTTGCATTTTCCAACACATCTTTTACGAATCTTTGATGAAGTTGAAGTAACTGTCCCACGTTGACTTGGTAATATGAGCACCCCGGCTCTTGCTGAATGCTCTTCCCTAATAACAAGGCGATTTCCGTTGCATCAACCCCATGGTTGTTCATGAAATAAGAAAGGTAGTTGATGATTCGCGGAAGTGTCAGCCTAGTATGCTTTTCCTTATTAATTGCATCGATAATAAGTTGAACTGAATCTTCAATTTGAATTAAGTCCAAAGGGGTTATTGGCAATCTGGATAAGGCCTGAGTTAGTTGTTGCGGTAGGCTCATTATCACTTTCCCAACAGATCGTTTTAGCAAAATTTCAAGAGGTTCATTAACTTTATGCTCAGGTAAGTTCGGTTTATATAACCAGACGGGATGGTTTTTAAATGGACCACTATCTTTAATAACAAGTGAGCCATTGTTGTATTTAATCTCTTCCAAATTTTTACCAATTAACAAACTTGTCAGAAGATAAGCGCAATTATCGTCAACCTCTACGTAGCTCATGCAGTGCTCTACCAAACAGGTGACTTCATATTGTGTAAGTTGCCTATACTCACAAGTAAGTTGTTTTTCTCGCCTGAAAATGTTGTTTGCGGCAGCTTTAGCCAGCTGGTTCTGCAGTGATAGAGAATGCATTACTTCATCGGGAGCAATTAAGTTGATTGCAAAAAATCGCTTTGCCGATTGCTGGTCGGCTAAGCGCTCCAAGTCATCGATATTGATATCATTCTCGTCATTTTCCGACGGAGATGTAGTAAATTCGGTTAGCGTATCCTCATCATTATCACTCTTGTACGCTGGCTCAATGGGCGCGTAATCAGGTCTTGTTGGGTTTGGTGTCCCTCCAGATTTGCGCTTTACATTTCTGGGATAATAACGTGGCGCCTTATTTTGATAGTTTTTTAACAGGGCAATAATCGAAGTTAAATGATGACTTCCATAGCGACCTTTGTTTTTAAGGATGATAAGTTTTTTAATTAGATTACTGTTATCAATAGCGAAATCCGGCAACTCGGGCAATAAGCTTGCACAAAACCTATCGGTGAAAAGAAGACGAATAGCATTATTAACCGGTAATTTTACAATAAGGTGTAAATGTGGCCACTTGTGCTGGGCTTAGTCTATTTTGCTGAACATCGAGTTCTTGCGGCGAAGCAACATAGCTAGTTTCTCTTATTTCAAGCTCAAAGAACTCAGAGGTTAAGCCCGCAATAGCCTTGCAGCGAGCAGCGCCAGATAGGTTACTGAGATGGTTTATTGCTGACGTGTTTGCTAATGATTTCTTTGAGACTGAGCTACAAGAGCTTGCCAGTGCAGCAGTGAGCAACATTGAACCAATTAATTTGCTTACATTCATTTGTTTGTTCTCTGGTTATTGATAACGAAAGAAATAGAGCCCGATTAACTCTAGCTCTATTTTTACTGCATTAATCTATCTTAGAATTGATAAGTGACATCAATATCAAACACTCTACGCGCGCCGTAAAATTCTTGATTGTCATCACCTAACTGACCAGAAATATATTTTTTATCTACAATATTTTATCAAATGCCATGTAAGTGTCCGCCCATTCAAACCTCAACATCACTAGAAATCAGTTTCTTTGTTTGTATTCTCTTGTTAGCAAAAGGTAATAGACTTTAAACAACTGAAGAAGACTAAATAAGCTCATTTAAGTGGTTCAAACTTTTTCAAGTAGGCTTGACTAACAAAAACTTAAGTTTGTAACGAAAATTGTGTGAAGCATTTACTAGGTGATGTTAAAAAAATGTTTGATTGACGTGAATGGCAAAAAGTGACGAAATAACATGCTTATTACGCCAGCTCTTATTTTTTGCCAAATGGTAAATTAATTTTTAACTGTATCTACTTCTATATAACAAGTTGTTATCGGGCGAGAACTTTTGGAAATTCAATCTCGACTTTTGCCCATATGTAACTTGAGCAAGTGCCCAGGATTTTCGACGTAGTTGTAATACGATTAAAAAGGAGTTTTTCTGCTTACATCATGCTGGAAGCATAAGTGGGGAGGCTTAACAATCGTGTTAAAAATGAAAAGGTGGCTTAAAAAATTGCATCAATTTTTTTGATATTCAAACCAACTTTGGCTAGTTGGCCTGCGGTGCCGTCACCGGCATCAACTAAATGAGTTTTCCCATTAACCAATCAGGCGTTTGAGGGTTGAGAATGAGTTACATTAGGGATGGAGCCAGCCATCTAAGCATAGAGCGTTGGTTAATTCATACGATGGAAACCAATCGTAGAGTGGAGGTTATCACCAATGACTTTTCAACCATGATTTACACCTTATTAAACACCAATAGAATCGGTATTTTGCCCAAGCATTTTGCAGAAATGCATGTGCAAAGCCAGGCGGTAAAAATAATCAAACTCCCCTTCGAAACACCTAAGTTAAAAGAAAGCATGATGTGGCACCCAACCTTAGAAAATGACCCCATGCACCGTTGGTTAAGGCAAAGAATTTTAGATAGTGCAGCTAAGTTCCAATAGTCCTTATGCTTGCTTGAATAACGCTACACATGCAGGACGTGCCATATTTTTAGCTACTGGTGTCGCCTAAGTTAGTTGAAATCAACTCAACCTTAATTACCCTTTTACATAATAAGCCTAAAGCGGCTTTGACCGTTGGTTATAATATTGACAAAATTGAATGGTTTAATATATATAATAGATTTTATAAATACTACTTACATACAAACTGACTTTGTTTGTTTAACTGTTGCTCGTAAAAACAAAGTAGACCAGTACATAAGGGGAAACAATGCGCTTTGAACAACTTGATTTAAATTTGTTGGTCGCTTTAGACATCTTAATGGAAGAGCAAAATATTACACGCGCTTCTGAAAAGTTAAACCTTTCGCAATCCGCCACCAGCAGTATTTTATCGCGCCTGCGCGCTTATTTTGACGACGATATTTTAGTTCAGGTAGGCCGTAAAATGCAGCCGACTCCTTATGCGCTTGAATTGCAACAACCGATCCGTGACGTGTTATCTACTATTCGCTCGACCATAGTTGGCAAACGCATGGAAGACCCAAGCCAAAGCATCCGGCATTTTCGCATTATCGCCTCAGATTACATCATCCAAACCCTGATGCTCGATGTGCTGAGTGAAATCTCCAGTATTGCCCCAAACATGACCTTTGAGTTTTTAACGCCTTTTAGTCACGGTGCTGAATTATTGGCTAAGGGCAATGCGGATTTATTGGTGGTACCAGAGCAGGTGGTGACAGACGGGTTTTCTTCCGCATTTTTGGCTAGTGATGAATTTGTCTGTGCCTGTGCTAAGGACAACACATTGTTTGACGACAGTATCTCTGCTGAACAATTAACCACCACCGGTTTTGTGACAGTGGGCTTTGATCGTCACAGTAAATTTAATATGGGAAATTGGTTAAACGAAGAAGTACGGGATAACCGCAAAGTGGAAGTGATTGTGAATGATTTTAATACACTCAGTCGCGCCCTTGTTGGTACCCAGCGTGTGGGTTTGATACCGCGAAAACTAGCCATGCAACATGCTCAGCATATGCCCATTAAGCTACTCAAGCTGCCATTCTCCTTTCCTAAATTACGTGAGCATTTAGTCTGGCACCCCACCTTAGAGCGTGACCCAATCCACCGCTGGCTACGAGAAAAAATGTTGGCAAAAAATAACTTATCCAGCCTTGAGATTAACGCGGAGCACGATAAGTAAAGTTGTTAAATTGGGCGATGCCTTAACATGGGCGATTAGAAAATCAATCAGCCCATGTTAAAGTTCCCTTTTATAACAATTGAATGCGAATAGTTCTAAAATCATGATCTGGCAACAAAGAAAGCCGCTCATCGCCGTTCAAAACACGCCACGCAATCCACTTACCGTTCTGATAAACGCCTTCTTCAACCTTGGCATATTCAACTGGGCTGCTACTATCGGATTTGTGCTTAAAAACAAAATTGACATTCTGTCCCAGTATTAAGAACTCCTTTTTACTTAATTGAATGAACAAGGCCATTGGTCTTACATCCGATTGTTGTACCATAATATCACCCCGACTTTGTGGGATAGACGGTGGAGGGGATTGATTAAACGTAACACCTATATCTAATAAGAATTTATGCCTAGCTTCAACTTGATTTTCAGCTTGAATTGCATAGTCACCCATCTCAATATTTTCAATGGCATCCTGTTCATTAAGCACAACAGAAGTAATTCGTCCTTCTCGTTGCGCAGCGACAACAACGTCCAGCATTCCTTTGAGTAAACCGTATACTTTGGATATTTGATTACCTTCTATTCCATTCTCAATGCCAAATGGGGAAAAACCAAAACCTTTATATTTACCAAGGGTAGTAAATAAGTTACCAACAATAAATTTAGCTTCTGGCACAAATAAAGGATTACCTGGATGAGCATATTGACCAGCCCACCCATCAAAATCATCGTGGTAAATATCTGGAGAAAGCCAATCAATAGAATCTGCCGTTGCTTTGTAAATATCAAACACATTGGGCACAGGGCCACCTGAGGGGTAGACACCAGCTTGATCATTTGGATTTTGCGGCCCCAGCCAAGCATTGGCATACATGGGTAGGCGTTTATGTTTTTTACCTGCAGCTGCAATATGATTGATATAGTCACTCACGCGCCAAGCCATAAAGACACTTTCTGCATAAGCTGAAGTCCCAAATACCTGCTGCCATGTGCCGTCAGTTTTTTGTCCTGACTTAGCCCAAAGCGCTTTGAATTCGCTGTTCAACAAGTTGGCATTTGCTGTTAAATAATTCATGAGTTTTTTAGGGACGGCGGAAGTCCACATTGCATTTGCAAGCGCTGAACGATCTCGGCTATCTCCCAGAATCCCAGCCTCGTTTTGGACTTGAAGTGCAATAACGGTATGAGATTTATCATAATCTGCCAAAAATGCTGTCAATGCCGAAAATGCAAGGCTATCTGCCTTTTGTAACTCAGGATTAAAAATACTTAGGGGTAACAGTTTACTGTCGTGGCTAGCTTTCTTGCTACTGAACTGTGCTCTGGGGAATCTTTGCTTATCGGCCAATACCCATGTTGGCGCATAAGTCGATTTTGCATTTTTCATTGCACCAAACCACAGGAAGACTAACTTTAGATCCCGCTTTTTAGCTTCATCAATATGATTTTTAATCAGACTAAAATCAAACTTACCTTCTTCAGGTTCAACCAGCTCCCAATAAGCGGGCAATACTACCGTATTAAGGTTAAGTTGAAATGATCCCATATAGGCGCCATGTAGGCAGCACTGGACGCAGAGGAGTTGTGTAACTCCCCTCCAAGCATAATGTAGGGTTTATCATTAACTACAAAATAAGCCTCAGAATTCTCAATCTTGACAGAGGGTAAGGGTTCTGCGAACGTTGAAGCAGAAATCAACCCCGCCCCTATTAAAAACACAAAACTCAAAATCCTAAACATAAATACTCCTCAACACATTAAAAGATTAAAACGTTAGCTTATTCCTAGCTGGGCTTAGCTTAGAGCGCGATAGGTAAAGTTGTTAAATTTAGCTAAGCCTTTACCACTAGCGAATAATGCGGGTTTTAGCCCCTGCAAATCGTCAACCGTATTGGCGTTATACCCAGACACCTCACTACGTACGGCGTGACGTAGCCACTCTTTACCATCTTGACTGTAATAGAAGGTGAGAATTTGTCGGTCATTAACAATCTTAAGGTGCAGTTTTTTTACCAAGGGTGCGGGCTCTCGCCAATAGGCAGCTTTACCACCACGATAAGTGGTCATGCCATTTAGACTATGTCCCATTCCGATAAACAGTTTAGAGTTGAAAAATAACAACAGCCCTGCCTCTACTTCTGCATCGAGTTCAACTTCAACAGATACTTCATAAGCTAAATCGCCCACGGTTTGCACCAAAGGTGCAGAATCTACAGGTGAGCTTCCAACCGCTTGCATGATCAGTTGATTGTTGGCAAAACGTAAACGCTTTATGGCCTCTGGCGGTTCACCAAATAGCGTCCAGCGCATCCCTAATGATGACGTAGAAAAGTCGTCAGAATGGGCAATACCGTGTACTTGATTTGGCAGGTTTACTGGTGCAGGTAAGGCTTGGGATAAGTCGCCGCCTAAGGCAACAGGCCAATCATTTTCATCCCAGCTTATGGGTTCTAACAGAGTTTGTCTGCCTAATGAACGAAAACCATTTTCGTAGCCGTGATAGACCATGTACCACTTTTCATTGGGCCCTTCAAAAATCGTCGCATGACCTCGTGACCACCAATATTCTGATTCATCTTGGGTTCTGACAATGGGATTGTGCGGGCAATTAGTCCATTCACCATCCACAGTGCGGCTACGCGCAACAATCACCATGTGTCCAGTTGCAGGCCCGGCTGTGCCCCCCACTGCACTGACTAAGTAATACCAGTCTTTGCGTTTAAATAATTTCGGCCCCTCGAGCGCATAGGCTTCGGTGATCCACTCATCAGGATATTGCCAGCCCGCATAGGCTTTTTCCATTGGTCCAATGGTAGACAGGCCATCACTGCTCAACTTGATGCGATTGATGCCCGATAACAATAAATAGCGCTGTCCACTTTCGTCTACAATGTGCCCAGGGTCGATCAAGCCCAATATGTTCATATCAATGGGCTCACTCCATGGCCCAGCAATATTATCAGCGTAGATCACGTAGATATTCGCAAAGCTTTTAAATCCTTTTGACCAAGGGGCTTGCATAAAGGGAATATAGATAAAATAGCGTCCATTATGTTTCACTAGATCTAGCGCAAACACGGTGCCAAGAGGTTTAGCCAAGGCAGAACACACTGGTTGCCAATTGACCAAATCCTTTGAATGCCAGATTAAAATCCCCGGTGTCGCGTCAAAAGACGAGTGAGTCATATAATAATCGTCACCGTCTTTGAGTATGGTGGGATCAGGAAAATCACCGGCCAAAATGGGGTTGAGGTACTGCCCTTTTTTAACAAAAGCTTTACGCTGATTTTCGAAACCCGTTGACCACTGTGGTAAGTTCATCTGGCAGGATGCCTCGCCTTTACTTGGTGCCGCGTTGGCTGCAGCAAAAGGCAGCAGCGCTATGGCTGCGCCAGAGTGAGTCATAAAATTTCTACGGTTCTTGTCCATCATGCATACCTATCAGTAACAGATTAAAGCTCTGTGTTAACAAAATATTAATATAACCAACTTTAAACTATTGTCAGAATGAATATATTTAATAGTAACCATTGATTTTGTAGATAGTAATGACTAGCAACGTGTTTTCTGTAACGGTATCGCTGCTCCGTTTATATATGTGACCTTACTCTTGAAATATAACCTCAACTCAAACCAATAATAAAACGTTAGAAAAGTGTAAACCCAGAGTCCAAGTGATCAGATAGCTGAAATTATACTTTTAAGTTTATTGATACCTCTCGGCCTTTGTATCTATTTTGTTAATGGCTGCTATCAAAACATTCAATTTTAACAATTCATTAATACTAATTAATCTTGTTGTTAACCAGAACTTGCGTTGTTGAGCAAGTCAAGTAAATGCATGAAAGCATATTAAGACGTTTTACAGGACACATGAGAGAGCATTATATGAAAAAAGTATCTAGTTTCCGCCCTAACAAATTGTCGGCAATAGTCAGTGCCGCACTGCTGTTGTCTCCCTTAGCAGCGATAGCACAAAGTGCTGATGCTGAGACTGCCTCGGATAAAAAGTCTGAAGGACTTGAAATTATAGAGGTTACTGCGCAGCGCCGGGTGCAGAACATGCAAGAAGTACCCGTCAGCTTAACGGCAATTAATCCTAATGATCTTGAACGTCGTAACGTGTCAGATGTGTATCAAATGACCTTGAATGCGCCTAGTTTACAATTTGGTCAAGACAACACCATGTCAATCCGTGGCGCAGGTACTTTAGCTTTTTCAAATGCGCTTGATTCGAGTGTTGCTGTTGCAGTAGACGACATTAACTTGGGCCGTCGTTTCCTATTTGGGCCGGTGTTTAATGATATTTATCAAATCGAAGTATTAAACGGCCCACAAGGTTTGTTGTACGGTAAAAATGCTTCTGCTGGTTTAGTTAATATTCGCACCATACGTCCACAACTGGGTATCGACGAAGGTAAAATTGATGTTGAATACCAACTGCGCAATACCACCCCTGACAACAGCGCGAGTGTAATCACCCGCGGTACATACAATATGGCGCTCACTGATACTTCTGCGTTACGAGTCAATGCACATTATGCCTCGGAAGATCCTATTACTAAACGTGTTACACCAGTAGCTGATAGCGCGCGTTTTGATGAAAAGCGTGATGATTATGGCGTAAAACTAAAGTATCTAAACGAAATCAGCGAAGACCTATCACTTTACATTATCGGTGATATCAACAAGGAAACCGGTGCAGCAGGTAACTTCGATCAGACTTATCGTTCTGTCGCAGTCGATGGTGGTAAAACCAACGCAGTGCCGGCAGATGGTGTTACACCAGGTAAAGATAATTTGGAATATGGATCTGACTTAAACGCTGAGCAATATCGAGACGTAGAACTTAAAGGCCTTCAGGCCACAGTCAACTACGCGATCAATGACCAACTAGAACTGACCAATATCATTGGCTGGAGAACTTTTGAGTTAGCGCAAAATTATGATGCAGATTTCACTTCGCTTAATGACTTAAGCCGAAACGAAACACACATGAACTATGATCAATTCAGTAATGAATTACGCTTGTCCATTACTGAAGAGGCTTATCAGGGGCAGATTGGTCTTTATTATTTCAATTCTGAGTACAATGATGATGTGGTGTTAGCTGGACACGGCGGATTACCCGCTTTTGTGATACCTAATTTCCCATTTTGTGTGGGAGCAGAAGTAGCGCCTGGTGGCCCACCTAATTGTTCAATTAGTAATGATGATTTTGTCGGTAGTGATCGTCAGGCAAATATGAAAACCGAAAGCATGGCGGTTTTTGGCCAGTTTGATTTTAATCTGACCGACGCGTTGACCCTGACTACGGGTTTGCGATACACCAAAGATGACATAGAAATTGATATCGCTAACTTCCAACGTTTGAGCTTTTTCACTTCGATTGGCGCGCCTGCATTGAGATCAGAACAGGGCTCCTCTAATAATGTCAGTGGTAAAGTTGCCTTACAATACAGTTTCTCGCCCAATAATATGGCCTACGCGTCTTATTCAAAAGGCTATAAAGGTCCGGGCTTCTCTGACACACCATCACCCATTCAAAATGATATATATATCAGGCCAGAAACGGTGAACAGTTATGAAATTGGTGTTAAATCCATGTGGTTGGATAACCGCTTAATCGTTAATGCCACGGCATTCTCATCTGAATTTAAGGATTATCAAGTCCAAGCATTTGACGCTGCTCTTGGCCAATCGATTACACAGAATGCAGCCCAATTAACCAGTGAGGGGCTCGAACTTACCATTACTGCAATGCCGATAGAAGACTTAACCATTAGTTTTAACGCCAGTTATCTAGATGCTACTTTTGACGATTATCCGGGGGCATCATGTTATCCAGGGCAAGCAGATTGTGGTGATAACGGTACGTTCAACGCGTCTGGTTTGGACTCACCTACCGCTGCCAAAATAACCAATACTACTTCTGTAACTTATAATTTTGATGTGAGTAATGACGCATACGGTTATGCAACGTTGAGTTATTACCATCGGGATCCAATGAATCTTATTATCGGCTCTCCAGAAGAAACGCAAATATCCAATATTGACCAATTTGGTGTTAACGTCGGCCTCATTTTTGATAGTGGTTGGAGTGTGACGCTATTTTGTAAAAACTGTACAGATAATAAAGTACCCAGCTTTATTAGTTTAGAAGGCAGTGACAGTGCGGTATATGGCGTGAGATCAGGTGTGCAAACCTGGGGCTTCAACTCAGTCAGAAATATCGGTGTTCGCGTAGAATATGAATTTTAACTAGCTAAGCCAGGTAATTAAAGGTCACTTATCTAAGTGACCTTTATGCTTTTCAGAGTCTAGCTAATTGCTACCTTTCCATCTTATATATGACATTTTTAGGAACAAAAATGAAATTAAAGCATATATTTTGCCTCGGTTTGGCCGCCTTATTTTTCTCTAGCGCACTCCAAGCCTCAGTGCATATTAAAATGGAGCCCACAGCGGCTCCTGCAGAACCAAATGCGATTAATTTAGGTACTAGTACCTTAAAAAATAGGCCGGTTGAGAGTTGGTTTTCCGACCGTGGCCAGCGGGTTGCTCGCAATATCTCTACGGCAACGATCACCCCATACATTCCCAAAGGCGCTAAAGGTCAAAAATTTCCAGTCATTATTATTTTACCGGGTGGCGCTTTTTCGCAGCTTTCACTTGATAACGAAGGCTGGCCCGTAGGCCAATATTTTGCAGACCGAGGTATTGCCGCGTTTGTTTTAAAATACCGACTAAACGAATCGCCAGAGGATTTGCAAGAATACAATAAAATTGTGGTTAACATTGTTCAAGCCATGATCAATGGCGAGCCTCGCGAGGATATACCTACACCGCGGTTTTCGGTTGAAGATACTAAAGCAGCATTTGCTTTAATCAGGAAAAACACACAGCAATGGCCTGTGAACACCGACAAAATCGGCTTAATTGGTTTTTCTGCCGGGGCAATGGTGTCGTTAAACGCTGTAATGGAATTAGAACAAAAAGACATGCCCGCATTTTTGGCGTTGATCTATGGACCTATGGTAGCCGTTGATGTGCCTGCTGGCGCTCCGCCACTTTTTGCAGCACTTGCAATTGATGACCCAATTTTTGGTGGTGATGGTTTTGGCCTTATAGAAAGCTGGAGGTCGAACAGAATACCGACAGAATTGCATTTTTTTCAAAATGGTGGCCACGGTTTTGGAATGGGCCTTAAAGGCACCGCTACTGAAAATTGGCTTGAGCAATTTATGCGCTGGTTAAAAATAAATAAATTTACTGAATAAAAGAGCAATATTATGCAACAACACCATACATTTAGTTTAGAGCGCCGCCGTTTTTTGATTTCTAGCGCTATCGTTGGAGCTGTCACCGCTTTAGCTTCAAACCCTATCATGGCGAGCATCGGTAATTCAGCCAAAATAGACAAACTTATCAAGCGCATGACCCTTGAAGAAAAAGCCGGTCAATTACACTTAGAACCGGTGCTTTCTACCATGATGGCTGACTCCGATTTTGCTAAGCAAAACCCGTGGATGCCACCTACTACCCTTGAAAAAACCCTAGCCGCTATGGACGTCCAGCTCGAAAATGTACGCAAAGGTAATATCGGCATGTTAACCACACCGATGGATCTTGATTCACTGATCAATGCACAAACAGTCGCGGTGAATGAAAGTCGTTTGGGTATTCCCCTAATGTTTGGTGCTGATTTAATTCATGGTTTCAGAACCGTATTTCCGGTGCCTATTGCCGAAGCCGCTAGTTTTGAGCCCGAGATTGCCAGACGAACGGCGCGTGCAGTTGCTATTGAAGGTAGTGCGGCTGGCCATGACATGACTTATGCACCTATGGTCGATATTGCCCGCGATCAGCGCTGGGGTCGAGTTGTCGAAGGTGCTGGTGAAGACGTCTTGTTAGGCTCGCTTTTCGCCGCAGCGCGAGTACGTGGTTTTCAGGGTGACAAGCGTGGTGCGAGCGATAGCATGTTAGCTTGTGTCAAACACTTTGCTGCCTATGGCGCTGCCGAAAGTGGTTTGGATTATGCTGGTTCCCCTATCACTGAGCGCATGTTACATGAGGTCTATCTTCCGCCGTTTCAGGCCGCTTTTGATGCAGGAGCCATATTAACGATGGCTTCGTTTAATACCATAGATGGCGTGCCTGCCTCAGGTAATAAACATTTATTAACCACTATATTACGGGATAAAATGGGCTTTAAAGGCGCCGTTATGTCGGACTATGAAAGCGAACGGGAACTGGTTGCACATGGCTTCGCTAGTGACAACCGCGATGCAGCTAGATTAGCCCTAAGCGCTGGTTGTGATATCGGTATGGTCAGTGGTATTTTCCCTAAATACTTACCCGATTTAGTGCGCTCTGGTGAACTGGATGAGGCCTTAGTTGATCAAGCAGTGCGCCGGGTTCTGTATGTTAAACAAGAAGCGGGCTTGTTTGACGATCCCTTTATTCGCTTGAACAAAGCACGGAATAACGCACCTTTACCTAAAGCCCATCGTGAACTTGCTCGTGAATCGGCAGTAAAATCCATTGTTTTACTAAAAAATGACAATGCATTATTGCCCTTACCTAAGAGCGGTAAGAAAATCGCATTAATTGGCCCTTTTGGTGCCGATACTAAAAATCTAAATGGCGCTTGGTCACCGTTCTCGGCCGAAACACCTTCGGTACCGGTAGATGTTGCGTTTCGAATGGTATTGCAAGATCCAAATTTGCTTAAGGTAGTCGCGGGTAGTGATATCGAAGCGCCAATTGTGGGCGGAATCGAAGCAGCTGTTGCAGCGGCCAAGGCCGCTGATGTGGTTGTGTTGGCGCTGGGTGAAAGTGAAAAAATGACTGGTGAGTCAACCTCGCGCACCGAAATCACCCTTCCACCAGCACAAGTAGCACTCGCCGAAGCAGTCGCAGCCACGGGTAAACCTGTGGTTGTATTGTTACGTAATGGACGTGCGTTAGCACTCGAAGGCGCAGTACGTGATGCATCTTCCATCGTACTTACTTGGTATTTGGGAACAGAAATGGGTAATGCGGTAGCCGATGTGGTATTCGGCGATGTCTCGCCAGCAGGACGTTTGCCCATGAGCTTCCCGATTGCCAGTGGCCAGCAACCCTACTATTACGCTCGTGAAAACTCTGGCAGACCTGCCTTAAATGGTTCTACCGGCATGTTTAAATCTCACTTTACTGGTATCCCTGATGAAGCACTTTACTCTTTTGGTCATGGTTTAACCTACGGCAAGGTGAGTTACGCAGAAACCCGTTGTTCAGTGGATAAAGTCGCTAAGAATGGCCAGATCACCGTGAGTGCTCAGGTTTCTAATAGTGGCAACAGAGCCATTGAAGAAGTGGTGCAGTTATATATTCATGATCAAACCGCTTCTGTGGTGCAACCAAGACGTAAGTTAGTGGATTTTCGCAAGGTTAAACTGGCAGCGGGAGAAACCCTTAACGTAAGCTTTACGCTCGGCGCAGACAAATTAAGTTTTATTGGCCAAGATACTAAACCAGTGCTTGAGTCTGGCTTATTTGATGTGTGGGTAGCCCCCTCTGCTACTGCAGGTGAAGGTTCAAGTTTTGCTTTAATTTAGCACTGCATATCTTGGTGTTTTTACAACCAGTATTATTTTATTTTTGTCAGGATCTAAACTCTATCATGCACAACAAAGTGAGCAATTATTTAAAGAGCAGACGTAAAATCATCATTGCCCCATTGGTGTTTCTAGGCATTATTAACCTGCCTCTGGCACATGCTGATGTTGATAAATTACTCACCGATTTTAAGTCTCCACCAGCAAGTGCTGCACCTCATGTTTGGTGGCATTGGATGAATGGCGACATCAATGTTGCCCAAGCCAAAGCTGATCTTGAGTGGATGGCCCAAATTGGCATTGGTGGGGTGCAAGTTTTTGACGCTGGGTTAGGTGCGCCTGCTGAGCAGCCATTGGCATTTGGCTCGGATGAATGGCGCAACGCCATGCGTGAAAGCGCAGGCAAAGCGCAATCTTTAGGTTTAGATTACGTAATCACAACCTCACCGGGTTGGAGTGCTACAGGTGGTCCGTGGGTCGAGCCCACCGACGCGATGAAAAAGTTGGTGTGGTCTTGTATTGTTGTCACTGGTGGACAGCTTATTGAAATAACATTACCAAGTCCAAGCAGCGTGGTTGGCCCATTTCAAGATATTCCAGTTGATGCGATTGGCCATGCATCCCATCCCATCCCCCCTTTCTATCGTGACAGCAAAGTATTGGCTGTACCTAGCAGTAAAGCATTTTATTCAGCACCCAAATATTCTGTTTTAGACTATCCAGAAATGGCTTCCTCACTGCAAGATGGCCAGTATTGGCCAATGCAAAAAATCACCACTGATGACAGAGGCGAAGTAATAGTAAACTTGGTATTTCCGGAGCCAGTTACTGCCTATGGGGTAACGCTAGGTTTACCAGGGCCACGTGGCTTCGGCACACCCAATCCTCCTGTAGCTGATTGGCAAGTCTGTCAAGATTTGCACCATTGCCAGTCACTGGCTGTATTAGAGGGGACGAGTTCACTAACTCGAACAGCGGCCTTTGAACCTGTTAATAGTCGCTATTTTCGCCTACATCTAAAGCGCAGCACAAAACCAGGATTTATAGAATCTCTTGGTTATACGGATGGAGTCAACAAGTTGCCTTTTCCTACCCACGCCAGTGCCTATGCTATTTCAGAAATAAGACTACACACCCAAGCGGTTGTTAACGCATTCGAGGAAAAAGCAGGTTTTGCTGCGGCACCTCGTTATTATCCCTTAGATACGACAAATGAAGTTGCTGCACAGGTTTCTTCTCAGCAGGTTATCGATATCACCAACTCGATGACGTCTGATGGGGTTTTGCATTGGCAAGCACCTAAAGGAAATTGGCAGATTATCCGCTTGGGTTATGGCTTAACCGGTCATGAAAATGGTCCTGCTCAGTTGGCAGCGACTGGTTTAGAAGTGGACAAATTAGATGCCAAGCGAATTAATGCTTATATGCAGAGCTACTTAGAAAATTTTCGTGACGATGAGGGCAAGTTATATCCGGGGATAACAGGCTTATTGAATGACAGTATTGAATCAGGCCCGCAAAACTGGACAGATAGCTTACTAAAAGATTTTGCCGCCACGCTGAATTATGACCCTCTGCCATACTTGCCCGCTTTAACTGGCGTGGTGGTTAATTCAGCCGAACAAACAGACCACTTTTTATGGGATTTTAGGCATTATCTAGCTGAACAGTTTAGCCAAGCCCACTATGGCACGATTGCCAATGTCGCTCGGCAAAACGGTTTAACTTATTACAGTGAAGCCTTAGAAGACCATCGTCCGCAATTGGGCAACGATTTGGATATCAGAGCCCAAGCAAGTATTCCTATGGCTGCCTTTTGGTATTTCGACCCAAATGCAGAACCTAAAGCCACCTATGTGGCTGATATAAAAGGAGCCGCTTCGGTTGCCGCGCAGCAAGGTTCTAACATTGTTGCGGTTGAAGCGATGACGACTTTTGGTCAACCTTGGACGGTGGGACCAAAGGAACTGCGTGTTGCGGCTGATCGCGCCTTTGTAACAGGCGGTAATCGTTTGATGTTGCACAGTTCTGTACATCAAAGTGAAGGCGTTAAGGGCACGCCAGGCAAGTCAATGATGCCGTTATTAGGGCATTATTTTAATCGAAATAACACGTGGGCAGACTTTGCTAAACCGTGGATCAGCTACTTAAGCCGAACTCAGTTTTTACTGCAGCAAGGCTATCCTGCCGCTTCTTTTGCCTATTTTATTGGTGAAGAAGCACCAGTAACGAGTTTGTTTGGTGATGAGCCGCCAGAAGGAATCCCTAGGGCTTATGACTATGATTTTGTTTCAGCTAATGGTCTATCGTCATTGAAAGTAGATAACGAAGGCAGATTATTGACAAAAAGCGGAACTCACTATGAATTTTTATATTTAGGTGGTGATAGTCAGCGCATGACAATTAATACTTTGCACAAATTAGCTGAACTCGTCAGTAAAGGGACAGTTATCGCGGGTGAAAGACCCAGTTCGAGCCCATCTTTAAACGATGATCAAGACGAATTTTTACGCTTAGTTAAAAAACTTTGGTCTTCTAAGCAGGTCATTACGGCAAAATTACCAGAACAGGCGATCACCAAATTAAAGCTAGCTCCCCAGTGGCAACTCAGCGGTGACAATAATAAAGTGCAAATAGAGCAAAGAGTCCTGCCAGAGGGACAACTTTATTATTTGGTCAATACGGCTCAACACGCGTTAAATGTAAGTCTAACTATCCCCTCAAACGCTAAACAAACATGGCTGTTAGATGCAGTCGATGGGCATTCGACGCCCATGAACATTAAGGCATCACGACAGGAGGTTGATGTTAAACTAGCCGCTAACCAGTCCTTATTCGTGTTGGTTTCAAGTGAACCACATAGTGATACTTTCCCTTTAAATATGGCGGTAAAAAAACCACTAGCAGACAAGACTACTACTAATTTAAGCGGTCCTTGGATAATCTCTTTTGATCCGCGTTTTGCTGTTATTCCACCCGTCACAACAGAAAAACTCACTGCGATTTCTGATATCGAAAACGGCGAGATAAAAGGATTTAGTGGTATTAGTACCTATTCCAGTACATTTAATTTAGCTCAAGTTTGTGCCAATGCTGCAATGCTACGCATCACTGAGGTAGGCAACATTGCTCAGGTCAAAATCAATGGTAGCGAGGCAGGTTATTTATGGACCCCACCCTACCAGCTCGACATCACTGCTTTCTTACAAGCAGGTGAAAATAGCATAGAAATTAGCGTGGCTAACTATTGGGCCAATCAACTTATTAGCCAAGCCAATCATAATTTTAGTCGAGCTGGATTCCCCAAAGGGGTTTATCAAGCCGATGCCTCATTACGCATGGCTGGTTTGACCGGCGATGTGACTCTGGGATGTGAATAAAGCCGCTTATGTTATCAATAGTCTTGTAAGGTATGCATTGAGGTATTCAATTTATTGATACCTCACATTTACCGATTTCATTTTTACAAACTGTTTATATTCGTTAACATCCCGCGCTACTGATTAACATTTGTTTTTATTGTGCTGACGCTATGTTGTTTTGTAGCTCGATATGCTCGCCAACACTTGCGTTCTGCTTGATAAAAGATGTAAAGGCTTAAACTAATGGATAGAAGAGATTTCCTGCAAAAACTTGGCATGTCAGCCACCGTTTTGACGCTGTCTAGCAGTTTATGGCAGGTGGTGAATGCCACTCCACTGAGTGAGTTAAGCGACACTGACCGCATGTTGTATACCGAACTTGCGAGTATATGTGACCTTGTTTTACCCGATACTGAGACTTTAGGCGCTAAGTCTGTCGAAGTGCAGAAATGGTTATTGCTAGCCTCTCGTCATGAGCTTGAAGGTGTTACTTATGAGCAATTATTAGACTTTATTCAAAAGCTTAATCATGCCGCTCAGTTCTCTACTCTGAGCCATGAGCAACAACTTAGTACCTTAAGCCCCATTGATAATTTGGCTTTCGCACGTGGTGCCACTCAGACAGACATGAGCGGATTTTGGAAAAAGCTAAAGTCGTTGATCTTAACCGGCTATTACACCACCGAAGTGGGTGGCTCACAGGAGCTGCGTTACAAACTGGTGCACGGTGAAATGCAGGCAGATACCAAAGTTGATCCCCAACAAGCAAGAGCTTGGTCAAGCGATTGGATCGCTGTGTCGTTAGGATGAAAATATGAAGTACGATTATGATGCTATCGTTATCGGTTCCGGTATTTCCGGCGGCTGGGCCGCAAAAGAACTGACCGAAAAAGGTTTAAAAGTATTGCTGTTAGAACGCGGAAAACAAATTGAACATAAAAAAGATTATCACAATGAATGGAAAAACCCTTGGGACATGCCGTTCAAGGGCAGTGGTGATCAGGCCATGTTTAACGAACAATACCCTGTGCAAAGTAAAGGTCGTTATGGTGATGAATATTCCATTGATCATTTTGTAAATGATAAAGAAAATCCCTACCAAACAACCGAAACTGAGCCTTTCCAATGGCGCCGTAGCTACCAAACGGGTGGAAGGTCTCTTGTTTGGGGTCGTCAATGTTATCGCTGGAGTGACATTGATTTTGAATCGAATCTTAATGATGGCCACGGCGTTGACTGGCCGATTCGTTACGCTGATGTTGCCCCTTGGTATGACCACGTTGAATCATTTATTGGTGTTTCGGGCGCCAAAGAAGGCCTAGCACAATTACCTGATGGTCAGTTTCAAAAGCCCATGCCATTAATGTTAATTGAGCAAAATCTGCGTGAAGCACTTCAAGAGCATATGCCAGAACGTCGTTTAACCATTGGTCGTACAGCCAATTTATCCGAAGCGGTCGGCGACAGAAGCCTCTGTCAAAATCGCTCTATCTGCGCGCGCGGCTGTTCATTTGGTGCTTATTTTTCGACTCAAAGTTCAACCCTACCTGCTGCTGTGGCGACGGGCAATTTAACCTTAATGAATGATGCTTTAGTCGAAACATTAGAATATGACGAAGAGAAGAAGCGCATTAGCAGCGTCAACGTTATTCATACACAACAAAATAAACGCCAGAAATACACTGCTCGATTAGTGTTTTTATGCGCGGGCTCGGTTAATTCTGTGGCCTTGTTATTACGTTCACAAAGTCCAACCTTTCCCAATGGATTGGCCAACTCTAGTGGCGTACTGGGCAAATATTTTATGGACCACGCCAATACTTTAGCGGCTGCGGCTGTGGTGCCAGGCTTTGAAGATCATTATTACGATGGCAACCGGCCGACAGGTATTGTAGTGGCGAGGTTTAGAAATATTAAACCAGAAGCAGAAAAACTGGGTTTTACTCGCGGTTATAGTTATCAAGGCGGCGCTTTTAGACAAACTTGGGTGCGTGGAAAACGTATGGCTGGTTTGGGCAAAGACTACAAAAATGAGTTAAAAAAACCGGGACCTTGGGTATTTGCCTTAACCGTGTTTGCAGAGTCTATTCCGCAAGAAAGCAATCGCATTACTTTGTCTGATAAAAAAGATCAATATGGTATCCCGCAAGTTCATATCGCTTTTAAGCATGGTGATAACGAACGTGCGGCTTTGGCCGATGCAGCAGCTGAAGCCAAGAAAATGTTGGCGCTAATTGGGGGTCACGTGGTGGCTTCATCAGATCAACCCAATTTTGGTGGTACCGCGGTGCATGAAATGGGCGGCGCCAGAATGGGTAAAGATCCCAAAACTTCTGTGCTGAATAAATACAATCAGGCTCATGATGTGCCTAACCTTTTTGTCACTGATGGTGCTGCCATGGCTTCTTCAGCTTCACAAAATCCATCGTTAACCTATATGGCATTGACGGCTCGTGCAGTGGCGTATGCGGTTGAACAATTGAAAAGTGGTGCTTTGTAACGTCTAACAAATTTACAAGCGCACTGAAATATTAATACCTTAGAAGTTGGCATTGTTAGGCATCAGTAACGGCAATACTCAATTAGCAATAGGAAGTACTTTACAATGAATAATCCACAACAAGCTGGAACTAAACAAGGTCTGGTACTGATGTTAGTGCCGTTGTTCGCCATGCTTGGCGCTGTGTTACTGGCTCCCATTATGGGGGTCATGTTCAAGCAATTTGCCGGTCAGCCCTATGCCGAAATTCTGGTACCACTTCTACTTACTGCCCCAGCCTTGATGTTGGCTTTGCTTTCGCCTTTTGCTGGTGTACTAGCCAACCGTGTTGGCGGCAAAAAAGTCTTAGTGTTTTCGCTAGCGCTTTATGGTGTGATGGGTGCTGCCCCCATGTTTTTAGATTCGCTCTATGCGATTTTCTTTTCACGGATTTTGGTTGGAGTGGCCGAAGCAGGTTTAGTGACGGCGGCAATGGTACTCATTTCACAATATTTTAGTGGTGATGAACGGCAAAAATGGATTGCCTATCAGAATGTGGCGCTGCCACTACTCGGCGCATTATTAATGGGTTTGGCGGGCTATGTCAGTGTATCAGATTGGCATAATACCTTTGCTGTTTATGGTTTTAGCTTCTTCGTATTTATCGCTGCCATATTGTTTTTGTTTGAACCTAAAAAACAATCAAGCAATTCTGAAAGCGCGCCAAAAGAGAAAGTTAAATTCCCTCCTTTAAAAACCATGTTGGTGATTGCTGGCATAGCCATTCCTGGCTCCATCGCTTTTTATACAGTACCAGTAAAATTAGCGTTTTTACTGCAAGATATTGGGGAAACTTCACCCGCAGCAGTAGGTACAATGTTAGCCTTTGGATTGATTTTAGGGAGTCCAACCGGCGCGTTTTTATCGCGTTTTATCAAGACTTGGTCCTTTGGCAAAGTATTATCGATCGCCATGGCGCTGATGGGTGTTGGTCTAATTATGATGGCCTTGGCTACAGATAAAACCTTAATGACAGTGGGGCTAGTGGTGCAACAAGCGGGCGGTGGTTTGATGCTGACCATTGCAATAACCTTTGTGCTTGCCATTGCTCCTGCTGCACAACGTGGGCTTTATTCGGGTATTTGGTGGTTCTTGTACACTATTTCTAATTTTATTACGCCACTCTTTATTGCTGGCATATTTTACTTCACACAATCAACACAAACAGCCGTGCTCATTGTAGGTATATTGTGTGTTGCACTGTTTGCTTGGTTAATGTCTGCGAAGCTATTAAAGGCGCCCATAGTCGCTCAATAAAATCACGTAAACAATTGAATTTTATATTTAATTAAGATAAAAAATTTAAAACAGCTTATTTAAAAAGGGGAGTTCACGCGTTGAACTCCTCTTTTTTTTACACTATCAGTGCCATTATTTTGCTATCTAAAAGATGAATACCTGACATTAAAACATTCAATTTTATTAATTCCTCACTGTGACTTAACCTTCAGAACATAATTTTTTAACATTATTTAAACTATAGGTGTCGTATGTTACAAAGATCGATAATTCAAGGTCGCGGATTTAAAAATACTCATGCAAATGGAAGTGTAAGCGGCTTTCAGTTTCAAGTTAGAAACCCAAATTATCGCGGTGTTGCCGCTTGTTTAATTGATGGCATCGAAATTAGTATCGCCGGTGTTGATTATCCATTCGACGCCGCCTTGTGGACAATCGAAGGTATTACCTACACCTTGGATGAACTGCGCCAAACCACTGACGTGCGTTGGTCACTAGATGAAGTGGCTACAATAACCATTACAAAGCCCGGCGGATTGCCAGCCGGTGTACATGAACTATCGGTGTGTATATTCATTCGTCGTTCGTATATTCCTGCGCAGTTCAGTCGCTCCCCCTTTAGAGAAAAAGCCAAAGTCGTGCTGGTTTCAGATGGAGCGTTCGATGGGCCCAAATTGGCGGTGTCAACTTATAGTTATTCTGGTGATATGTATACCATCATGACCTTAGAAGATGTGATGGCTGATATTGCCGATATCGGTGCTACTGGTATTGAAATATTAGGTGAAGGCAACGTGCCTCATTACCCAAATCCGAGCAGCGCTTGGAGAGATGAATGGTTTCGTTTATTAGCAAAATATAAATTAACTCCCACCAACTTTGGTGCTTGGGTCGACACAGCAATGTGGCTTAGCCGCGACTTAACAATTGAAGAAGGTACAGCACAATTAAGAAAAGACATTACCTTAGCCTCAGAACTGGGTTTTACTTCTGTAAGACCTAAATTTGGCGTGACCTCGTTACAACTTGACCCTCATCCAATATGGAAAGATTCCGTACTGGGTTCGTTGGACTTGGCCGAAAAACTTGGCATCGTAATTTGTCCTGAGATCCATAGTCCAACTCCAATCAAACACAAAGTGACGCAGGAATACATTCGATTTATTGAAGACACTAAGTCGGACAAGTTTAAGTTGCTCATCGATACTGGCATCTTCCAAACTGCACCAGTAGACGATGGCCATGAAGGCATAGAAATTAAAAATGGCAAGCGTCCACCCTTCCTTGAACCACTTAATGTACCCATGGCTGACCTCAAAGAAATCATGCAGCATGTTTATTTTATTCAGGCTAAGTTTTTTGAGATTGATGACAACTTACATGACCTACACGTACCTTGGGCACCCATTATGCAAACCCTAAAACAAGCCAATTGGCAAGGTTGGTTATCCAGTGAATACGAGGGCCGCAGAGAGCCATATCGTGGTAAAGACCAAGTACGTCGTCAGCATGCTCTGATTAGAAACTTACTCCCTTAGTCTGCTTTTTCGGTTTATAACTTTTTCGGTTTATATAAAGGTGGTGCATGGTTGGTGGCGGTAACTTCATGTTTATCACAGCCAACCATCGCATTGAATACCATACGCTCGCTAGTATTCATGAATCTGTGAGTAAACTGACGGACTATATGTCAATTAAAGCCATAAAAAGCCTATGGTTGGATGAAATTAAGTTAACCGGTTGAAGATCAAAACCACTGAATTGTTGCCTGCCAAACCAACTGCATACACAACAGGCTTAAGATAATACGAAACATAAGTTTAAATTTTTCTGCAGGTAGTTTTTTCAATAGCTTAATGCCCGCCCAAGTGCCCACTGCGCCACTGGTTATCATCGCTATTATTAACGGTAACCACTGCCAAAATGCAAAACCAATGGCCGCATACACAAAGGCTTTTAAACAATGTTGAAAGGTCATACAGCTGGAAAACGTGGCGGTAAAACGCAGTTTTTCATAACCATTGAGATACATATAACTGCCGACCATGGGGCCGCTGGCACCCACAAACATGGATAAAAAGCTGGTAATTGCGCCGGCTATGGCGCGGCCTGACTTAGAGGTTTCTCGAATGGAGGGTGTAGCACCCCAGAGCAAATAAAGTACAAATATCCCTACCACCAGCTTCATCAGTTCAAGAGGCAATTGGGTGACCAAAAGTGACGCACATAAGGCGCCCACTATTCCGCCTGCTGAAAAATACAGTAGCATGCTGACATCAATATGTTTGAGGGTAAACAACATGCGGTTGGCGTTAGAGCCTAATTGCACTAAGCCGTGTACTGGGATAACCGCTGACATGGGCATGACCGATGCCATCACAACCAACAGTAATAAGCCCCCTCCGGCCCCAAAGGCGGCGGTAATAAAAGAAGTCAAACCTGCGAGCACAATTAGACCCGCTGCCATCATGGGGCCTAACATGTCGTGAGTTAAAATATCTATCAAGGTTTGCATTATCTTTTAGCTAGGTAGTGTCTAAAGTGCCAAATCGAGGTTTGGCATTGTAGGCAACAAAATATGTGTATATTGCGTCTTAGCCTCGAATGGACTGAAGCTAAGACGATCCCAAAAGACCTAGTTTGAGCTTATCAAGTTGCTAGTTGTGGCCCCACAGCCACCAGGGCAGCACCGTTTTGCACATCGGTAAACTTAACAAAGTTTTTAATAAACTGATCAGCAAGATCTCGGGCTTTACCGTGCCACTCATCAACACTGCCATAGGTGTTGCGCGGGTCGAGTATCTTGCCATCCACACCAGCAATGGAGTTTGGTATTAGCAGATTAAAGATCGGCAAAATACTGGTTGGATGATGTTCGATAGAATCATCCAATATGGCGTCAATAATAGCGCGAGTATCCTTAATGGAAATACGTTTGCCTGTGCCATTCCAACCGGTATTAACCAAGTAGGCTTGGGCGTTGGAAGCTTGCATGCGTTTACGCAGTACTTCAGCGTATTTAGTAGGGTGTAAACTTAAAAACGCCGCACCAAAGCAACTAGAAAATGTGGGGGATGGTTTAGTAATACCCCGCTCTGTTCCAGCCAATTTTGCGGTAAAGCCCGATAAGAAATAGTACTCAGCTTGTTCAGGTGTGAGCTTAGCCACTGGCGGTAATACGCCAAACGCATCGGCAGTTAAAAAGATAACTTTATTGGCGTGGCTAGCACGAGAAATGGGTTTAACAATATTGTGGATGTGCTCAATGGGATAAGACACCCGGGTATTTTCGGTTTTTGAATTATCATCAAAATCAATTTTACCGCTAGCATTAACCACAACGTTTTCCAATAAGGCATCACGGCGAATGGCTTGGTAGATATCAGGTTCACTGGCTTGGCTAAGGTTAATGGTTTTAGCGTAACAACCGCCTTCAAAGTTAAAGATGCCGTTATCATCCCAACCATGTTCATCATCACCAATTAGCTCACGTTTAGGATCAGTGGATAAGGTGGTTTTGCCTGTACCTGATAAACCAAAAAAGATAGCCACATCCCCTTTTTCCCCGACGTTGGCACTACAATGCATTGAGGCTATGCCTTTGAGGGGTAAAAAGTAGTTCATCATGGAGAACATGCCTTTTTTCATCTCTCCACCGTACCAAGTACCACCAATAATCTGCACTTTCTCACTGAGGTTAAAGGCAATGAAATTTTCTGAATTTAAACCTTGTTCTTGCCATTTATCATTAACAACTTTGGCTCCATTCATCACCACAAAATCTGGTTTAAACGTCGCAAGTTCTGCATCATTGGGGCGGATAAACATGTTTATCACAAAGTGGGCTTGCCACGCCACTTCAGTCACAAAACGCACACTTAAACGTGTATCTGCATTGGCACCACAATAAGCATCAACCACAAACAGGCGTTTGCCTGACAACTGAGTAGTAACTAAGTCTTTTAGGTAAGACCAAGTAGCGGGTGACATGGCTTTATTGTCATTTTTACCTTGATCAGACCACCAAATGGTATCGCGGGTGGTGGCGTCCTTGACGATATATTTATCTTTGGGTGAACGACCGGTAAAGATGCCTGTATCCACCGCAATGGCACCAAGCTCAGTAATATGGCCTTTTTCAAAACCGCTTAACTCAGGGGCGGTTTCTTCAATAAATAATTGCTCAAAGCTTGGGTTATAAATGATCTCAGTGGTATTGCTAATGCCTAAACTAGACAAATCAATAATGGCTTCGTCACTTTTCCCTAATGATTTTTGTAAAGCACTCATATCGATAGTGTCCTTATGTAGTTGGGTACAGGGTAAGTTTTGGTTTTTATTATTTTTATAGGTGTGAAATAGCAAATTTTGCTTCGGGTAAACTCGTTGTTTAAAACTCTTCGGTATCAATTTCATTTTGTGTAGCCGCAGGATATCGCGAACCGCTGATATTTTTATGCTCAAATACTGTATCTAGTTTCTTAATTTGAAGGTCATTTAATTTAATGGCACTTGCTCGGATGTTATCTTGTAGATGTGTAGTTTTAGTAGTGCCTGGTATGGGCAGAACATGCGGGCCCTGATGCAACAACCAAGCTAAACTTAGCTGAGAAAGCGTACAGTCCAACTCGTTAGCCACGTTGCGCATTTGCTCAATGAGCTTTAAGTTTTTGCGAATATTTTCGGGCTGGAAGCGTGGCATTCCTTTGCGAATATCTTTGTCCACAAAACCATTAGGATCGGTTATGTCGCCACTCAGGAAACCGCGCGCTAATGGCGAAAACGCCACAAAAGCCGTGCCTAGTTCCTTGCAGGTATCCAAACATGCAATTTCAGGATTCCGGGTCCATAGAGAGTATTCGGTTTGCAACGCCGCAATAGGATGCACTAAATGTGCTGCTCGAAGAGTTTTGGCAGAAACTTCCGATAAACCAATAGACTTAATTTTACCTTCTTCAACCATTCGAGAAAGTTCTCCAACACTTTCTTCAATGGGTACGTTTTTGTCCCAACGATGAAGGTAATAGAGGTCGATGACATCTGTTTGCAAACTCAATAACGATTGTTCAATAGTTGCTCTTAAGGTTTCTGGACGGCCATCTATTACCCGCTTACCATCCACACCCCGCATGCCACATTTGCTGGCAAGAAAAATGCGATCACGATGACTTTTTAAAAGCTTCCCGACCAATTCTTCATTTTTGCCAAAACCATATAAAGCGGCAGTATCGAAATGAGTCACACCCAAGTCCAACGCTTTTTCTAACAGCGAAATCCCATCCTGCTCTGATGGCGGAGTGCCATAAGCATGACTCAAGTTCATGCAGCCTAGACCGATTTCAGAAACCCAGTTTCCTGCAATAGTTCGTTGTTTCATCTGGCTTATCTCACTCCAATTTTTTTATTGAGCGTTAAGTTGCTGTTCCAAATCATGTAGTACTTTATAACAACCAAGCACCTGACCAACGCTAGAATTTGGTTCCCGCCCTTCTTTTATGGCAGTGAAAAACTCTCTGTCTTGCAATTCGATACCGTTCATCGACACTGCAACATTCGATACATCGATGGCTTCTTCTTTGCCATTGACCAAATCATCATAACGAGCGATGTAAGTGCCATTATCACAGATATAACGGAAGAATGTGCCTAATGGACCATCATTATTGAATGATAAAGAAAGCGTACATATAGCGCCATTTTCTGCCAATAATTGAATCGACATATCTAGTGCGATCCCCAACTCTGGATGAATTGGCCCTTGAATAGCGTTTGCCTTAACCACCTTACAGCCTGATTGATAAGCAAACAAATCAACCGTATGTGCTGCATGATGCCATAACAGGTGATCAGTCCAAGAACGCGCTTCCCCTTTGGCATTTATATTTTTACGTCGGAAGAAGTAAGTTTGAACATCCATTTGTTGAATATTTAATTCACCTGCGGTAATTTTTTGATGCACCCATTGATGAGACGGATTGAATCTGCGCGTATGCCCAACCATGCATGTGAGACCAGTTTCTCGTTGCACTTTAACAACCTCTTCGGAATCGGCCCAGCTATCAGCTAAAGGAATCTCTACCTGCACATGTTTACCCGCTTTCATACATTGTATAGATTGCGTCGCATGCTGTTGAGTTGGCGTACACAAAATCACGGCGTCAGCTTCAATTTTTAACGCCTCTTCCAAATCAGTAAACACCTGTGGGATACCATACTCATTAGCCACTTGTTGCGTTTTTTCCAGAGAACGACCGACTAAGGCGACAACATCAACGCCATCAATATTTTTAATACCATCTAAATGCTTTATACCAAACGCACCTGGACCAACTATAATTACTTTCATTTTAATCTCCTATTTTAGGGATTGATTTCAATTATTTATTAATTGGAATTCAGCTCCAATCCTAATCTTTGTTTTCTAGGACTAAATGACCTACCGCTGTATTCGACGCTGGTACATGATAAAAACGCTTTTTAAGTTCAACGTCATTATTTAACGCACCACGCATAATTAACCACATCACCAATTCAATGCCCTCAGATCCAGCTTCATTTAAATAATCGAAATGAGGAATTTTTGCCAACTCTTCAGGACTATCCACGATGCGATCTAAGAAGTTGTTGTCAAACTCTTGATTTATCAGTCCTGCACGAGGACCTTGCAATTGATGACTCATTCCGCCAGTACCCCAAATTTGCACATTGAGGTCTTCATCAAAACTTTCCACGGCCTTGCGAATTGCTTGACCAAGGTTATAACAACGCTGTCCGGATGGAGCAGGATACAAAACCACATTCACGGCTACAGGAATAACTTTACAAGGCCAATTTTCTGGTTGACCAAACATCAATGACAGTGGCACCGTTAATCCATGGTCAACATCAATGGTATTTACCACAGTCAGATCGAAGTCATCTTGAATAACTGATTGCGCAATATGCGAAGCAAGCAGCGGATGCCCTTTAACGTTTGGCACAGGACGTGGTCCCCAGCCTTCATCAGCTGGCGCAAACTCCTCACCACAAGCGATAGCGAAAGTAGGCACAAGGTTTAAATCAAATGCTGTAGCATGATCGTTATAAACTAAAATCACCACGTCAGGCTTTTGCTCTTTTATCCATTCTTTAGCAAAATCATAACCGGCAAAAAGCGGTTGCCAATAAGGGTCTGTTGTTTTGCCATTATCGATTGCTGCACCAATTGCTGGAACATGTGACGTGGCTACGCCAGCAGTAATTTTTGCCATTTTATTTATCCTTCTTCACAATATTATTTTCAGGACTACGACCACCTGCCAACATCATTTGCGCGTAGTCAGGCTGACTCATACCAGTCATGGTTGCCGCAGCGAATTGAAAGCTCAGTCCGTCACTAGAAAATATTTTTGCAAGAAAATAAATATTTCCACCAGCGGCCAACATCGCGTTGTAATCTCGGGCTAACACCGCTGATTTCTGCGTTTCAGTCATCGGCCATTGGTCAAGATAAGCTTTTTCATCAGCGCTAAACATTGCCCGATTTTCAGCTTTCATTAATGACATACAAAATTGATTCAAATGAAATCCGGCACTGGCCATTTCAGCATCAAATACTGTGGTACCTGGGATTTCTCTATAAGGTTTATTCAATGACATTTTTTATTCCTTAAAACCGTTTTATTAATCCGCCCAATACAAGCGGGTAGGATTATCAATTAGCAGTTTTCGTTGAAATTCTTCTGATGGTGCAATCAGTGGCAACATATCTACCAGTTTACCGTCATCTGGCATATGACTTTTCATATTCGGGTGTGGCCAGTCCGTCCCCCACAGAACACGATCAGGGAACGATTCAACAACTTTGCGAGCGAACGGCACAACATCACGATAACCTTTATCTGGCCCATCAATTGAAATACGTTCAGGACAACTCACTTTCGACCAAAAATTTTCGTTCTCTGCCATCAACTTTAAAAATAATTTGAACTGGTCGCCATCAACAGGCTTGCTCACATCAGGTCGTCCCATGTGATCAATCACGACTGTTGTTGGTAGCGCCGTGAAAAAGTCATACAGTTCGGGGAGTTCCTGAGATTCAAAATAAATTACAATATGCCAACCAAGATCCTTGATGCGGTTAGCGATTTTGCCCAATGAATCAAACGGTAATGCATCGACTAAACGTTTGACAAAATTAAAGCGTACGCCTCGAACTCCTGCAGCATGTAGCGCCTCTAGTTCTGCATCTGTTACACTTTCTTTCACGGTGGCGACACCACGAGCGAGTCCCTTTGACGCGTTAAGCGCATCAACCAACGCACGATTATCTGCGCCGTGACAGGTAGCTTGCACAATGACATTTCGACTAAAACCTAGGTAGTCTCGTAATGCCCACAATTGATCTTTAGATGCATCACAAGGTGTGTATTTGCGCTCGGGCGCGAAAGGGAATTGCTCACCAGGGCCAAACACATGACAATGGGCATCTACCGCACCGTTAGGCAAAATAAACTGAGGTTTTGATGGTGATTGATGCCAATGCAACCAATCTGCATCTGCTACGAACTTACTCACAGGCCCATCCCCTTAAGTTTTTTATCCAAACCGGGATAAACACGACGTGCATTGCCGGAATACACTTTAGCGCGGTCTTCATCAGACAAGTTCAAACCATCAACGTAGCGTTTGGTGTCGTCGAAATAATGGCCTGTTTGCGGATCGATTCCGCGCACAGCGCCAATCATTTCAGATCCAAATAGAATATTCTCAATATCAATAACTTCAAACAATAAATCAATACCTGGTTGATGATAAACACAGGTGTCAAAATACACATTTTTCATTACATGTTCAGTTAACGGTGGTTGTTTTAACATGTCTGCTAAACCGCGATAACGTCCCCAGTGATAAGGTACCGCTCCCCCACCATGTGGAATAATAAAACGTAAATCTGGAAAATCTTTAAACAAATTCCCTTCTAAGAATTGCATAAAGGCTGTGGTATCCGCATTCATATAATGGGCACCTGTGGCATGGAAGTTTGGATTACAAGAACCCGAAACGTGGATCATGGCTGGTACATCTAGTTCTACCATTTTCTCATAAAAGGGATACCAACTGGGGTCTGTTAACGGCGCAGATGTCCAATGCCCGCCGGATGGATCAGGATTTAAGTTACAACCTACAAAGCCTAATTCTTTAACACAGCGCTCTAATTCTTCTACTGAGTTTTTAATGGGTACACCAACAGACTGAGGCAACTGACAAACCCCAATAAACTGCTTGGGATATAAATCAACAACTCGATTGATCAAGTCATTACAGGCACTAGTCCATTGCTTTGACACGGCTTCATCACCAACATGGTGTGCCATTGCAGATGCGCGAGGGGAAAAGATGGTCATGTCAGAGCCACGTTCAAGTAACAATTTTAATTGATTTTTTTCGATACTTTCTTGAATCTGTTCATCACTAATGTAGGGTACATCGGGTAACGCATGACCATCTTTATAAGCTTTAATCTGGGCTTCGCGGAATAACTGTAAAGGTTCAGGTGCGGTAGTATAGTGCCCATGGCAATCAATAATCATTTTATCTCCTCTTTAACCTAATCGAAGGTTTCGTTTTATTCGCTAGCCGATACCATGGCTTCGCCACGCATCAATAATCGCGCAGTACGTAATAATGCTGCACGATTTACCGTAAAGTTTTCAAAATTATCCGTTCCGGTCACATCCATCTCGACAATAAACTGACCAGTTGGGTGTTCGACTTCAATGTTCATGCAGCCGTCACTAAAGGATTGTTTTATAATTTGGTTGGCCACCGTGCCTTGTAAAACACACGCGGTAGCGACACTAACAGAACCAAGCACACCGATGGCTTCATGTACGCGATGGGGAATAAAGGTGCGCGTGTTAACTAGGCCGCCTTTTAATGCGGGCGATATTAAACTCATTTTAGGGACAGTCTTGTTAGTCACATCACCTAAATTCATCAGTTTTCCAGCTTCTAACCGAATGGCTTCAATCTTTTGTTTTAAATCCGTATTGGCTTCCAATTCAGCAGGCGATTCGTCCCCTTTTAAAGCAAATGAAGAGGCATTCAATAACACCACTGGCATACCATTGTCGATACAGGTAACCGGAACATCCAAAATAGTATCTTGTGCATTTCCGGTGGGGAAAAGTCGACCACAACTAGAGCCCGCCACATCCAAAAAGTCGATTAATATAGGCGCAGCAGTGCCTGGTACACCGTCGATAGTCGCAGTACCTTCATAATTAACCTGTTTATTCGGAGTTTGAATTCTTGCCACTGCATTTGAGCCAGTATTAAGCATATGAATGCGCACATCTGTTTGCTCGTTTTGGCTAGGTATCAAGCCTTTTTCCAAAGCAAACGCCCCGACTCCAGCCAGAATATTTCCACAATTCTGTGCGTCACTTACTTCCGCTTTATCTACCACAACTTGCAAAAACAAATAATCAACATCAGCATCTTTACGACTGGATTTACTGACAATCGCCACTTTACTTGTCAGTGGATGGGCGCCACCCAATCCATTTATTTGACGTTCATCAGGCGATCCCATAATCGACAGCAATAAGGTATTTCTCAGTTGTACATCCGTGGGTAAATCATCCTCTAAAAAATAAAGTCCTTTAGATGTGCCACCACGCATTATGTAACAAGGAATTCCCTTCAACATGGCTTATTGCTCGTCATACTTAACGTATTTAAGACCTTTTTCGGCCAATCTTTCACGCATATTGTAAATATCTAAGCCTAATTCACCATTTTCGAAACGTACACGTTTCGATTCTTCATTGGCAACTCGCTGCTCCACTTTACTCCAAACATCATCGGTTTCTTCGCGTTTAACTACTACAACACCATCTTCGTCAGCAACAACCATATCTCCAGGACGTATGTAAGCGCCCGCACAGGTTATTGGAACATTTACATTAGCAATCGTTTCTTTTACGCAGCCCTGTGAAAAAATGGCTTTGGACCATACTGGGAAATTCATTTCCGTAAGTGTAGCTGTATCTCTCACTCCACCCTCAATAATCAAACCTACAACACCGCGGGCTTTCAGAGACGTTGCAAGTAAGTCACCGAAAAAACCATCTACACTTGGACTAGTAGGTTTTACAACTAACACATCACCGGGCTGACACTGCTCTACAGCCACATGAATCATCCAGTTATCGCAAGGTGCAACTTCACAGGTAACCGCAGGGCCAGCAATTTTGGCTGGTTTATATATCGGTTTCATATATTCAGCCAATAGCCCTTTACGCCCTTGCGCTTCGTGAACTGTAGCTACTTCGGCACCTTTATATTTAGCAACAGTGGATTTGTCAGGACGAGGAATATCAGTTACACAAATTGCCATAGTAAAAACCTTCTACTCAAATAATCTAGAGAATCGATTATGCACACCTGAAACCAAAATAGCTGTTTAGAAAGCTGTCAATTAGCATTAGTTTTTTCTATAATCAATTATTCACTTAAAACTCAAAGCCATGAATTACAACCTTAGACACCTACTTTGCGCATTAGAAATAAAACAATCCGGCAAACTTAGTGTTGCAGCAAAGTCTATCCATTTATCGCAATCTGCATTAACTCAAGGTATCAACAAACTTGAATCATCGTTGGGTGAATCGCTATTTATCCGAACCCATTCCGGCATGTTTCCTACAGCATGCGGGGAGCGCTTTTTACTGCGAGTAGAACGGGCTTTTCAACATCTTCAAGATTTTGCAAACACCTTGTTTTCTAATGACAAAGGAAAACGACACTCATTTGTTCGTTCAGTTACGATTCGTCAACTTAACGCACTGATAAATATTGCTGAGCTCGAAAGCTACACGGCGGCTGCAACCCGCATGCACTTAACCCAGCCAACTCTGCACCGCTCTATTAAAGATCTTGAAAACCTTTGCGAACAAACATTATTCACTCGCACCCCCAATGGCGTCGAGCCTAACTGGCGCGCTCGTCAATTAAGACGATACACCAGCTTATTCTTTGCCGAATTACATCAAGGCATAGTTGAAATTGGCGAGCAAGCAGGCCGGATGGATGGATCAATAAATATTGGTAGCTTGCCGTTAGCAAGAACAGAGATCGTGCCGCAGTGTGTGCTGCAACTGGTAAACGAATTTCCAGATGTGCAAGTGTGTGTCATTGACGGTCCTTATGAAGAGCAGTTACATGCCCTACTCCATGGACAACTAGACATGATAGTAGGTGCCTTGCGCTATCCCATTCCCCATGAGGAAATAGTGCAGCACCGTCTGTTTGACGATCAATTGAGTATTGTGGTGAAAGCGCAGCATCCACTAGCAAAACGCAAACAGATCAGTAATGCTGAATTGCAGGCACTAAAATGGGTAGCACCAAGTCATGGAGCTCCAGCTCGCCAAGTCTTTAGCGATTTGTTTAAAAGTCGCGGCATAGATCCCCCCTCACAATTAATCGAATGTAGTGGTTTGGTTACTATTCGTGGAATTTTACTGAGTAGCGAACGCGCGGCATTATTGCCTGCTCGGCAAGTTGATGTTGAAGTTAAAAGTGGTTTGCTTGCCGTGTGTCCTATGCCGCTACACGGCACAAACAGACAAATTGGCCTATCTACTCGTAAAAACTGGAAACCAACACTCATTCAACAGCGTCTTATAAATATTATCGGAGAACGTACAGCCGACGAGTAACAGATAATTCTCATTTTTAATTCATTAAGATATTGCGCTATTTTTTCGGAACTCACTAGCACTTTTACCCACGCATTGTTTGAAGAATCGACTAAAATAACCTGGATCTTTGAACCCCAATGTATAGGAAATATCTTCGACACTTTGCCGCGTATAAATTAGTCTTCGCTTTGCCTCACTAACTAAGCGTTGATGAATGATAGCTTTTGGCGATTCTCGCAGTTGTGACTGACAAAGACGATTTAAGGTCGATACCGAAATATGGAGTTGTTTCGCGTAATCTGAAACCGACAAGTGTTGCTGGTATTGGTTTTCAATAAGATTCCGAAAAGCCAATAGTATCTTTGACTCTCTGCCAACTGGGCTATTATTTAATGCTTGAAGATGCTGTTGTCTACCAACCGTTAATAAAACCAATTGCAAAATATTATTCACAGCGGTTTCTTTATCAGGCTCTGTACTTTTAAGTTCCACTTTTAGCAATTGCATGTAATCAATAAAACGTTGAATTTGTTGTTGATCACGAAATTCAATAACTTGTGGTGTCCAAATTAAACTAGTGAGTTTCGACGTTGAATCCGCCCCTCTTTTATCCACCAGAAAGTCCTTGCTAATTGATAGCACATAACCCTTGGTATCAGGTTCAAATTTAAATCCATGGACTACACCGGTCGGAATAAGTACAAGCCAATTTCCCTTTAAATGAAAGGTTTTTTCATCTAAATACACAGTCCAAGAATCATTAAAAGTACATATAACCTGTGCCAATCGGTTATGCCTATGGGGCTCAATTTCCCAACCTAAGCCATCACTTCTATATGCAACATCTTCAAGATGAACCAACCCTGGCTCAGATTTTACAAAGGATTCACCATAAAGATCATAAAATGGAATTTGTTCTGACATTTATTCTCCTGCTTATGGCGCATACTAACAATAAGTTAACTTGACGCAAAAGTACAATACATTGATTGAGTTGTGAATTACTTCATTCTTTGTAAAAGCGCAAAATAACAACACAATTAGCAATCAAAGAGTGTCATATATGCAATTTATTAAAACCCAAGTTGCAATTATTGGAGCCGGTCCATCAGGACTACTTTTAGGTCAATTACTAGCCAAGCAAGGTATAGATAATATTGTAATTGAACGGGTTTCCGGCGAATATGTTTTAGGTCGTATTAGAGCAGGTATTCTTGAACAAGGTTTGGTCGATTTATTACATGAAGCAGAGGTTAGCCAGAGAATGGATGAAGAAGGCGAACCTCACGACGGCTTTGAAATAGCATATTATGACAAGCGCTATAGAATTGATATAAAAGCATTAACAGGTGGTAGAACCGTGATGTGTTACGGGCAAACCGAGGTCACCCGCGATTTAATGGAAGCTCGTGAAAAAAAAGGACTTTTAACCTACTACAGTTCAAACGATGTGGCCTTACACAATGTAGATTCTAACGCTCCTAGTGTCACTTTTAGCCAAGATGGAAAAGAATTTACGCTGAAGTGCGACTTTATCGCTGGTTGTGATGGTTTCCATGGCGTTTCGCGCAAAACCATTCCCGAAAACAAACGCAATGAATTTGAGCGGGTATTCCCATTTGGATGGTTAGGAGTATTAAGCGACACTCCGCCTGTTGCCGAAGAGCTCATTTATTGCAAAACGGAGCGTGGTTTTGCGCTAGCTAGTCGACGCTCAGCTGTCCGTTCACGATATTATTTGCAAGTGCCTTCAACCGACAAAGTTGAAGATTGGAGTGACGCACGTTTTTGGGACGAGTTGAAAAAACGATTACCTACAGACGCGGCTGAAAAATTAGTCACCGGCGCTAGCATCGAGAAAAGCATTGCTCCACTACGCAGTTTTGTTTGCGAACCTATGCAATTTGGAAACTTATTTCTGGTAGGTGATGCTGCACACATTGTTCCTCCAACAGGAGCAAAGGGGCTTAATCTAGCTGCTTCAGATGTATCAACTTTGTACCGTTTACTGAGCAAGGTCTATAACGATGGTGATAAAGAAGCCGTTTATCGTTATTCAGAAATCGCCTTGCGTCGAGTTTGGCATGCTGAACGATTTTCATGGTGGATGTCTAACATGTTGCATGACTTTAATGACGATAATGTCGATATTACGGAAAGGAAAATGTTCGATCGTTTCATGCAATCTGAGCTCAGTTTCTTTTTAAATGACGAAGCCGGACAAAAAGTAATGGCAACGCAATATGTAGGTATGCCTTACGAAAAAATTTAACACATTAAACTTTGCAATATTAACCTGATGATTAAGCATTATTGCAGCTTAATCATCAATAAATTACTCGTTCCAAGTATGCGCTGCCAAATTAGCCAACATCTTGGTTGAGACTCGTTGAAAGTCTTCCACCTCTTGAGTTGTCAAACCTGCAGTAATACTTTCTTCCAGATTTTTTTCGAGATGACTGAGTTGTTGCTGCAATTGAGCGCCACTTTTAGATAAGGTAAGGATTTGACTACGCTTGTCCTGCTCACTCGATTTTTTTTCGAGCCATCCTTTGGCAATCATATCTTTGATTAAACGTGCGATTTGCGCTTTATCCTTACCTAGCTGTTGAACGATAGTATTTGCAGTGCATTGCGGTAGCTTTGCAATAGTATGTAGACATCGAACATGCATTCCATTTAGCCCTAACTCATTTGCATTCACAGCATCTTTTATGTGCGTTCGATAAGCTTGCGCCAATCCAAAAATACTTTCACGTAAATCCATCTTTACTCCACCAATAAATGGTTGACAATATCAACCATGTCTTTATACTTGTTAATATAATTGACTTTATCAACCAAGAGTAACAGTTTCGAGCTGTTTTGTACTAGAAAATAATAGGTAAGACTCATTTTGAATCAAATAGCAAAAAGAAAATTTCGTTCAACTCAAGTTGCATCAATTGAGGATTTAACGCCTCATCTGAAACGATTTGTACTTAGCGGAAATGATTTACACGATTTCCCTGAGGGACAAGATGGTGTGCACGTAAAAGCGATATTTTTAGCTGATGGCTCACCTGTAACCGACCACAATAAGCAAGATGCAATTAAACGCTCTTATACCATTCGCGAGTTTGACTCGTTGAACAAACGTTTGACATTAGACTTTGTAGTCAATCGTCATCAAGGCCCTGCAACGAATTGGGCTCAGAATGCCAAAGTAGGGGACTATTTGGGAATTGGTGGGCCTGGAGAGCGCAAACTGACCAACTTTACTGCTAACAGTTATCTTTTAATTGGCGATATCACAGCAGTTAATGCTGTAAATGGTTACGCAAAATTTATTCCACCAGAGGCTGCACTTACGGCCATTGTCACAGTGCCAACCGCCGATGACATTATCGAAATGGATGCGGGAGATCATCTTAACGTTCTATGGCACGTGGAAGATGAAGACCAAGAGTCATTGCTTGATGTAGTAAATAAAAACGCGCTTAATATGGCGAAAAATACTCAGGTTTTTATTGGGCTAGAAGCGCGCCAATTAAGAGAGGTCAAAAGCTTACTGTTACATGATCTCAATTTTGACAGGCTAAACATGCATGCCACAGGGTATTGGAAAAAAGGCATGGACGCAGACCGCTTTGGTGCAGATAAAAAGCGAAATCCACTTTGAGTCAACCGAACACCACCCATGCTGGCGTAGCTGCGGTATTAGCAATGACGATGGCATTAGTGCCTCTTGCGTTAGATACCTACTTACCGGCTTTCCCTTTAATTGCGTCAAGTCTTGATATTTCAGTACATGATGTTGCAAAAAGTGTCGCGGTTTACGTATTCGTTTTGGCATTTGGCCAACTTAGTGGTGGTCCTCTATCCGATCGGGTCGGCAGACAGAAAGTGATGCTTATTGGCATGTTTATTTTCGCTGCTAGCAGCCTTCTACTCGCTATTACCAACTCACAACCTATGTTTTTATTTTTAAGAGCTATGCAAGCCTTTGGGGGTGGTTGGGCTGTAGTAACGGTTCCTGCTTTGGTTCGAGATCGATTAGCAGGTAATGAAGCAGCTAAATTTTTCAGTCTAATTGGCTTATTAATGGTCTGTGCCCCTGCAATCTCTCCAATTTTAGGCAGCAGTATCATTGCCTTTTTAGACTGGCGTTTTATTTTTGCTTTTCTTTGTTTGTATTCAGTAATTACTTTAGTAACGGTAAAAAGAATTGTTTTTAAACATAAAGAGCCAAATGTCATTAAAACGCGAGTTAGCACCTGGCGTCGATACAGTGATGTCATATCTAACCGACAAGCGATCCGTTTTATTCTCATTGGATCGCTCGCATTTTCGGTGTTGATATTATTTCTCACTCACGCTTCATTTATTTATCAACAGCATTTTAACGTTAGCCCAGTGCAATTTTCTGCTCTGCTTAGTGCCAATGTGGTGATGATGTTAATCGTTAATTTAAGCAATCGGCGCTTACTCAATTATTTCCCTACAATTGACATTTTACGCTGGGGTCTTACCATCCAAAGTATTGCTCTTTTAATATTAATAATTATGGGTTGCTTAGATGCACCGCTTTGGTTGTTTGCCATACCAATGATAATTGCGATTGGTGTGTTAGGTGCTGTTTCACCTAACATCCAAAGTTGTTATATGGATTATTTCCAACAAAATAGTGGAACTGCAGCTGCATTACTAGGTGCTACTAAATTCTCAATTGCAGGAATAATTTCAGGTATTTCGACTTTGTTGCCAGAAAGTTTGGTATACATTGTACTAGTGCAGTTGTTTTGTTCGCTAGGATATATAGTTGTAATTTGGCGCAAATAGTATTTAACAAAAATATTCGTTAGGAGAGTAAAACTGTCAGATCGTCGCGTTTCAACAACCCGATAATCTGGCAGTTTTATATTAAGTTAGCATGTCATTATCTGTGCAATAAGAAACGGTCAAGATCGTTTGCTATTGTGATGTCACCTTTATAAAATTCTGCAACCTCATTTGTATAGTGCTCGTATTCGTCAGGTTCCACTAATCCTGGTGCCATGTGTGTTACCACTAATTTTTTGACTTTAGCCTTGGTGGCTAATTGACCCACATCAGAGGGAACTAAATGATGTTTAGACAAATGTTGCTTCATGTGGCCAAGAGCTTTGGGTGGCATCATCGGGTTCATGCGCTTGACCAAATTTACTGTATGTTCAACATCCATCATTTCAGTGATCAATAGATCAACGTTCTGTGAGAGCAGTTCAACAGCTTCACTCGGCCCAGTATCACCGGTATACACAACGCTATAGTCAGGCAATTCGAACTTAAATGATAGGGCTTGAAATTTATTGTACTCCTCACTGTCCTTTGGCCAGCTGTAATGAGTATTGCGGATAACGCTGAGTTTAAAACCATCAAAATCAAGGACTGATCCATCAACTATTTCTACCACTTTGACGTTTCTATTTGGTGGTGCAGCCTCTTGTCCTGGCACACCATAGTGACCTAATGTTCCATAGGTCATATAAGCAAATATCCCATCCACGGTTTGTTTTGTGCCCGGAGGCCCGTAAATAGTTAATTCACTTTTAGTTTCAGTTTGCCAGCGTAAACTTAAAATAGCAGGTAGTCCGCCAGTGTGGTCAAAATGAAGATGGCTTAAAAAAATTGCATCAACCTTTTTAATATTCAAACCAGCCTTAGCTAACTGCCCAGCGGTACCGTCGCCCGCATCGACTAAATAGGTTTTGCCATTAACCAACAAAGCATTTGCTGGTTGTGAGTGAGCTGCATTTGGGATAGGACCGGCCATTGTGCCTAAGGTTATCCATTCATTTTTGGTACTAGGCGCACCAGCGAAAGCATAGCTAACTATACTTAAGCTAATTAAACTGGTGATTATTTTTGGCAATCTCATACAGTTGTTCCTATTTTACTTTTAGATATATTTTAATTTGACAAAAGCACCATTAATTTCACAATAGTGCTACTGACAGTTTATTAACACTTCTCCCGTAAGTAAGTACGAGTGGGTTCGTAAGTAGAACCAGACGTTTTTGCTCGGACCAAGCTAACAATTTGCAGCAATGGGCTCGTCTGGTAATTAGCGTACTAACCTATTTATCGTCTTATCACCAGTATTTAAAAACCAGCGCAAGTGAAGCATTATCAGTCACATTACTTTAGGTAAATCCATCTTCAACATGGATAAAACCGAATTCTCGCTCGCCACGGTAACGGGCGAGCCGATTAACAATAAGCGTTTAGGCATCTACTTTAGTGCTATTATGCCTTTCCTAAAAAAACTCTGTACTGAAACGAAGCCCAAAGGTACGCGGTGGATTATGGACTACGTAAGTTAACCCACGGTTATTAACATTTGAGTTTGCAACATATACCTCATCAGTTGCATTACGAACGAACAAAGATAATGTCCAATCAAAAGTGTCATTACCGGAAGCGAGCGTAGCATCAAAGTCCAACGTTACATAAGAATCAGAGTTAGTTGAATCTACGAACATAAAATTAGTGGCTTGCTCTGAACGGCGTGATGCTTGTGCAGTCAAAGATAGACTGTAGTCGTCAATGTCAATAATATGATTTATTGCTAAATTAGCTCCGAAATCAGGAGAGTAGAGTAAACTCTTCCCTGAACAATCGTAACTTTCCAGTGTAATGGTCTAATTATTCAAAACACTTTGTTTGAGGTATGATATCAAAAACCAACGAGGTAAAGATGAAGAAGTATACAGCCGAATTTAAACTAGAATGTGTTGAGTTGAG
>NZ_BAABWR010000029.1:0-49343 GCF_040370605.1 Aliiglaciecola sp. NS0011-25 | reverse complement strand
GTGAATAGACTCCAAATCATCTGAACCTGTTACCATAATGATAGGAACATGCTCGCCGCTTTTTAAACTGCGGATCCGTTCGCATACTTCAAATCCATTTATTTCTGGCATAGAAACATCTAGTAAAATCAGTGAAGGAGAGTGCTTGTCAAACTGCTCCAAAGCGCGTTTCCCATTTTCGGCTTCAAGCACTTCAATGGTGTCACTGCTAAGTGTTTCTTTCATTAAAATTCGCGCGGTGAGATCATCGTCACTCACTAGGATTTTAATTTTTGATTCAACTGACATTTCTGAATGTCTCCAACTGCTCGCAACTTTGTAAAAAAGTAGCTTGTATACTGTGTGCTAAAGTATCGATTCCTTCCGATTGTTGCTGTTTTGACATGCTCTCTAAGGTTTGACATATTTGATACAATGCCTTAGCGCCAGAGTTTCCTGACATCGATTTTAAGGCATGTGCAATTTCTGCAACCTCATGCAAATCCATGTCTGGACTATTCACTTGTGTAAACAGCTGTGTGATTAATTTTTCAGCTTCTTGGGTAAATGCATCCAACACTCTTACAAACACTGGATTTCCGGTATCTCGACTAATTTTCAATAACGTATCCACCGTTGCCATATCGATTAACTCCGATTCTGGCTCTTCATCGCTGGCTGCGCTATTCCCACTATGAGGGGCATTTAGACTATCGTGCTCACTGTCTGGTGAATCATTGACCTGAGGTTGTTTTGCAGTGCCTAAAAAGCGCGTCAAAGTATGTTCAAGTTCTCGCAATGAAAAGGGCTTAGTCATAACATCATTCATGCCTGCCCCTAAACATTGTTGGCGTAAATCATCTCCCATACCAGCAGTTAGTGCAATAATTGGAATGTCCGGCCAGTTTTTCCTGATCTCCATGGTGGCCTTGTAGCCATCCATAATAGGCATTTGGCAATCCATCAACACTAAATCAGGTTGACGTAGATTTATTTGTTCAACCGCTTCTGCGCCATTATCTGCCAACCATGTTTCACAACCAAGCATGCCTAACATGCTTTTCGCTACCTCTTGATTAGTTAAACTATCTTCTGCTACCAAGATATTCGCATTAAACTTCTGATGATTAGGGTAGTCGTTATTGCTGTGCTGACGATCTGCACTTTTAAGACCTATGGCTTTATGTAAACTTGCCTGTAGTTCACTCAAATGAATAGGTAGCGGCAAAATATTGCGTTTATCGTTTTCTTGCCACTGTGAGGAGGGCAACAAGCATATCCATTTTTGCAATGGGATTTGCGCTTCTTGTATTGCCCCCTCATATTCACTAAGGCTGATCCATAAACCATCCTTTGCAGAGGCTAATTGTCCGTTAACTCGTTGCACATGTAAGGTTTTAACACCTAATTTGCTCAACATATTAGTAACTGCCAGTCCTAAACCACCGTTAAGATTCACCAAATGTACAGTGGGAAAACGAGTCTCTGGCGTATAGTCGATAACCTGGTTGTGGGTTAATGGCAAATCAACTTCGAGGCTGAATGTACTGCCTTGCCCTAGTGTAGATTGCACATCAATGTTACCGCCCATTAACGTGGTAAGCTGACGACAAATCGCTAGGCCTAATCCTGTCCCGCCGTATTTTCGGGTGGTAGAGGCATCTGCTTGGGTAAACATTTCAAAGACTTTCTGTTGTCGATCAGGTGCCATACCTATACCAGTATCTTGAATGCTTATTTCAAAACCACTGTAATTATTGGGCGCTTCCGAAGAATCTGCATGGGAGGTATAACAAGGAACACGCCTAATACTGACATTCACTTCGCCTTGCTCTGTAAACTTAATCGCGTTGCTGGTTAAGTTTGCAATGATTTGTCGTAATCTAGCTGGGTCGGCGTAAACTTCAGGGAGAGGATCTGGAGATAGAATAGCGTTTACGTACAAGCCTTTGTTATAGGCCGACTCACTAAACAAATCACACACCTCTTCAACCAAAGCCTCAAGATCAACTGGCACTGACTCCAGAGTCGCTTTACCGGCTTCAAGCTTGGAAAAATCTAAAATATTGTTGAGTAAATCGAGAAGCAACCGCCCCGAACGATACACCAATTGGGCAAAATGCTGTTGTTTAGGTTTAAGATCAGAGCTTAACAATACTTCTGTCATGCCCAGTACACCATTCATTGGAGTGCGAATTTCGTGACTCATGATAGCTAAGAAATCACTTTTCTCTTTACTCGCTTGTTCTGCTAACTTTCTGGCTTTTTCTGTTTCTTGCATACTGGTTTCAAGTTGCGCATTGGCATGTCGTAACTCTTTGGTACGTTCTTCAACCTTCTCTTCTAGGTCAATCAGTTGCTGGATCTCGGCCAAACGTTTAAGTCGGTAGCGCCACATAGTATTTAGCACAATTAGAATCACAATGAGCGCATACAAGCTGTAAGCCCACATTGTTTTCCAAGGTGGAGGGAGCACATTTATCGGCAATACAATACCTTCTGTATTCCACAATCCTTGGTTATTACTCGCCTGCACTTTAAGTGTGTAGTTTCCAGCCGGTAAATTGGTGAATGTTGCAATGCGTCGATTTTCTAGTTCAATCCAATCGGAATCAAGTCCGTCTAATTTATATCGATACTCGTTGAGGCCCGGCGCATTGTAGTCAAGGGCTGCAAATTCAAATGAAATAAAATAATCTTTGTAGTCTAATTCTAGCTGCTGTAACTGCTGATAAGGCACATCAAACCAAACTTGTTCATTCAATTTTTTGATTCTAACCACCACCACAGGAGGTACCACTGAACTGTCTTTTATCTGGTCGGGATGAAAACGAATAAAGCCAGTGATACCACCAAAATACATAAACCCGTTACTATCTTTAAAGCCCGCACCATAGTTAAATTCGCTTTCTTTTAATCCTTGAGAACTATCAAAATGTCTTGTTTTACCTGATTCGACATTTAACCGAGTTAACCCTGCAGTACTACTTAACCAAAGGTTGCCATTGTTATCATCTAAAACTGCATAAATATGACTGCTTGGAAGACCACTAAAACTGTCATAGTGTGTAAAGTTATTGTTGTTTGCTTGCATATCTTCAGGCAGCCATTTATTTAACCCGCCCCCCTGAGTGCCAACCCACAATTGTGCTTTTGAATCTTGATAAAAGGTCCATGCCGTCGCAGCGGACAAACTATTAATATCCTCAGGAATATGCTCAATACGTTGAAATTTACTGTCAGCCAAATCAAGTAAATTGATACCGGACACAGTGCCAACAGCAATAGTGCCATCAAGCAATTGATAAATAGCCAAAACCCGATCACTATTTATGCTTTCTGGGTCATTTTCATCATGCCGATAATGCACAAATTGATCGCTTCCCGCAGGCAAATAATTTAAGCCACCACCAAAGGTTCCTACCCAAATATTGCCCGCATTATCGGCTAAAACGCTGGTGACACCATTGAAACTTAGGCTATCAGGATTTGCGGGATCATGGGAAAAGAAGTCTATTTGATTGTTATCGACATTGAGTCTCCCCAACCCCGACCCCCGAGTCCCGAACCACAATATATTATTTTCACCAAGAACCGCTGTAACTCTTGCGTCCCATAACGCTGGTTGAGTTTCTTTATTGATGATTTGAATTACTTCTCCGTTCGCATCTAGCTGTGTCAACCCACTATAACTGGCTATCCAAATTGACGATACGCCATCACTTGCATGGGTTTCAGCAAATCCTAAAACAACGTTATTCGCTAATCCTTTCGCTATATGCTCAAAGGGTACTTCAATGGTTTTGGTAATACCGTTAAAGGTACCCAGCCAAATTAACCCAGTAGAATCTTGCTGAATTGACAAGATGATATTATCGGTCACCCCATCTTCGGTTGTAAAAGTGTCAAAACCATCTTTGCCATCCCAAAGCGCAACGCCAGCATCGGTGCCAATCCAGATACGTTGACGGTGGTCCTGAAAAATCGCATAAGCAAGATTGGAAGGTAAACTATGTTTTAGATTTTCATGATGTTGCCAATTAGAGAACTTTAATTTTTTAGGATCGGCAACTATCACACCAGCGTCTTGGCTGGCTATCCACAACCTTTGTTGGGCATCAACAAATAGTTGCTTTAACGAGTTACTAAAAAATGTTGAATTTGGCCCCGAAAATAATCGCTCTACGGTTTGCTTTTGCTTGTGGAATTTAATTAAACCATTTCCATTGGTGGCAAGCCAAATGTACTCTTCATCTTCAACAATGGATGTAATAGAGGCATCTTTTTCAAGCTCAGGTAGAAGCTCTCGGGTATTAAAATGCTCAAAAATCATGTCATCAGGATTAAAACGGCTAAAATTACCATTTCGATAACCAATCCAAATAAAATTTTGGGAGTCTAAGAATAACGTTTGAAGTCTATTTGATGTGGGTGCAGAAGCAGAATTATCGGCTTCTTTCCACGCTGTAAACGTTTGTTTTGCAGCGTTGAACAAGTTAAGCCCACCACCGTCAGTGGCTATCCACAAACGCTTTTGGTGATCTTCAATAATTGCGAAGGCGTTATCCGAACTAAGAGATGTATCATTTCGAGGATCATGAACGAAACGTAACAATTGATACCCATCGTAACGACTGACGCCTACTTGGGTAACTATCCACATATAGCCAGTACTATCGTGGTATATCTGTCGTACACTTTTTTGAGCTAGCTGCTTAGTTAAATCGTCTGAGGAGAAATTGAAATTAGGAGCATCTGCGGCAACTGCACTGCTACTTAATAACAGAAAAAACAAATAACCCAATATTCCTCTTTTCAACATACTTCTTCACTGCTCATCGTTTTTAAATTAGATTAACCTAATGAAATACGTATGCCAATGAATTGCTGTAAATAGCCTAAAAAGCGCGCGTTTAACCTAGTATTCAAGCCTAACGCAAGGTTATATAAAGCCACTTTAAGCATACTGATTAAAAATGAAAGGAATAAACAAAATATTACATGGATAAAAAACAACTCAGCCCCTGCAAAGATAAACTCTGAGGGGCTGAAGGTATTAAGTAAATAGGATTATTCTTGCAACAAAAAGTTTTCTTGGTTCACGTATGCTTCTTCCCAAATGAAAGCCTCTTCCCAAATGAAAGCTTCTTCCCAGATGAACGCTTCTTCCCAAATGAAAGCCTCTTCCCAGATGAAAGCTTCTTCCCAAATGAAAGCCTCTTCCCAGATGAAAGCTTCTTCCCAAATGAAGGCTTCTTCCCAAATGAAAGCTTCTTCCCAAACCTCAAATTCAAAACCTTCGATGTAATAGTTGCCATTTTCATCTTTACGAGCAGCGCCCATATAGTGTTGTTCACCACTTAGATCAGCAGCTATGTCCAGGCCATTGTTAGCGCATCCCATAGCAGTCGATTCAACCGCTTTAACAGCATTTACACTACCTGAACCTTGTTGGAAGGGGCTGTAAGCAAGTTGCCCATTTGATAACTGCGCCATGGTAGTACTGCTCATTAAGCGGCACTTCACATCGTTAGCACTTAAACTCGGATCGTTTTGCAGCATTAACGCCACTATCCCACTTACCACACCGGACGCTTGTGACGTACCAGACATAATAAAGCGATCATTTCCAACCATATATTGCGGAAATTTATTAGGCACATACATATCTTCATTAGCTAAGCTAAATATATGTCCACCTGGCGCAACCAAATCGGGCTTAACAAAAGCTTCGTGCGTTGGACCTTGAGATGAGAATGAAAGTAACTCATCATCATGAGGATTATCTTGCGTGTAGTTGTCAGTTATTGCGCCAACACTAATAACATAAGGAACATTGGCAGGCACACCGATAGTCATTGCCGCCGGTCCAGTGTTACCAGCAGAGGTTACCACTACAATGTCTTCTTCCCATAATTTCATGATCGCTTGATTGATTGGATCCGCCCAGTAATTCGAACGTGGCGGCGCACCAAAGGATAAATTCACAACTCGAATATTAAATTCTTCGTGATTATCAGCAATATATTGAATCGCTCTAAGTGCATCTAAATAAGTACTATGGCCATCTTCATAGAACGCTTTAATCACCACTAGGTTTGCGTCTGGAGCAACCCCTTGATAATAACTGCGCATCTGTCCATCAACGACTGCATGGTCGCTGTTGGCGATGATCCCAGAAATATGTGTTCCATGACTATTTTCATCCGTTATATCTTCTGGTTGTAATTCCTGATTTTCAATTGCATCAAAAGCAGCAGTAATTCTAGGATTATTGTAGGTGTCATTTTTTAGCGCTTTGTGACTCGCCCATACACCACTATCGATAACCGCAACGGTAATGTCTTTACCGGTAATACCATTGTCATGTAACTCATCAGCACCAATGGTGTTTACATAGTAGCTGTTGCTATCGCCTTCATTGGCTTGAGTGTCGTATCCTTTCACTAGGTCACGACTACAATTTTGGGTAAACGAAACGTCCATTGAAAAGTCGTTTTGTTGATAATTTTCTGTACCATTACGGGAGAAAGTTAATTCAACTTTTGCATCATCAAAGGCGTTCATTTTTGCGTAACGACTTAACCAAGAAGAATCTAGGGTTAACTCTCCATTTTGGCGGCCAAACAAGCTCCAAAACACAGTTGTACCATTGAATTTAACCGATTTGATGTTGCCCAAACTTGTAGGCCAAGTGAAACTCATTTCGTCGACATTAGTATTCATGTCACGGGCATTATATAAGTTCCAGCTCACCTTATTTTTTTCTAGGTCAACAACATGACTTCCATACACTAGGCAATTATCAAGGGCACCAGCAGTAAAAAGAGGTTGATTTTCAGTAATTGTAATCAGAGCAGGTAGACTTTTAAGCAGCTCCAATTGCAAATCAGAAACTCGTACACCAATTCCTCCGACCAACGGCAATTCGTGGGTAACCAATCCACCAACTAAATTAACTAAATCGTTGAGTACCGCAATATCACCGCCTTGGATTAAAATTTCATTATCCATTGCTAAGATGCTATTAACCACTGGAAGCTCTGGCAATCCCAAAGATGTTGTCAATTCTGAGACATCTGTAATTGCTGTGACTTTTTCAAGATTAAGCCCCAAAAGGCCGCTGCTTGCCGCGCTTGCATTTAGAGTAGAAAAGCTCAACAACCCACTTATGAGAACTGCAATCTTATTTCTATTGTTTAGTTTCATGTTATTTGTCTCTAGTATTTTTGACCGTACATGGAATGTCGTTAAACATAAAATACAGGTTTCCTATTTATCCATCAGATATAGCAACCCTCATGCCAATAGTTACCCCCGCGGTTTTATTAGCCTTTAGTCTAATGTGAAAATAATGAATGCAATCAAACAGAAAAATATGAGTGCAAAAAATGAAATGACAGCTCAATATTTACATTCATTTTTTTCAATATCATACGTTGAGAAATTTAATATCAAGTTAAAAGGGGCAAATAAAGATTAGAAAATATGATTTGGCCTAAGCAAGCCTAGAATATTGTTAAGTTAACCTGTAATTTAAAGGAATAGGTACGACGAATGCCGAGAATCGTAATCTAAGATAGTGTTATTTGTTGGAATTAAGTAGGTCACTAATGAGCATTGATAAATGAACGCTAATAGTAAAAGATATCCATGAAGACACTTTACGGTCTAATTTTATTATCCTTGTTTATTCCCACCAACGGAATCGCCGCTGCAGATTTAATGTCATTGGAGTGCCAAATCGTTCCGCAAAAAAACCTTGAAATATGCTCCCTTTCCACCCAAGCAGAGCATTTCCCAGTGAATGACTTGATTTTGTACAAACGAGAAAAGGGCCATCTGCCTGTGCTTATTGAGGTTATTAAAGGAGATGTTGCTATAAGTTGGTTTTGGGGATTTTCGACACAAGGAAAGTACTCAGTGATGAGTTTCGCCGAAGAAGGACATCCTTATTTTGTCGTTTTCGAGACCGAAGCTTTTTTGCAAACTGAGCAACGGCCAACTGCGATCGCCGTTGTCTCAGATTACTTTTTAGAAAGCTTAATTGAATTGCAAGATGATGGTACTGCCGTGTTTGCATACTCTGGTAGCAGACAAACCGCTAGTGATGGCGGTGAATGTGTGGATGCTCAATACGATAATCAATCTTTGAACGAAAATTGCTTTGTGACCATTAATATTTTAGATAAAAGTCATGATGCGGTTAATTAAAATAAGAATATAGACACCCCAGATATAGTGACTAGTTTTAAGTTTACTAGCTAAGCCGCCTGCCCATTTGCAAGCCACTTGTGCAACACTGCCCAATACTTTAAGCAATAGCGCGTAAAGGTTGGGCTGTATTTGCAATCAATATAAAGGTATTAACGCAGCACGATCATAGGTACATCACCTCGTTCAAGCATTTTCATCGTATTACTGCCAACAAAAAACTGCCGAAGCTTAGAGTGCCCAAATGCGCCCATAACAATGAGTTCAATATTATGGGATTTTTTGTACTCCATAAGCGACTCAAAAATATCCCCCTCAAGGTAAGAGGCAGTCACTTGAAAGCCTTTTTGTTGCAATCGTTGCTGAGCAGATTCGAATTTATCCTGTAGATTTTTTTCGTTATTTTTTATCGAAACCAAATGACAATGAAGCCCGTGCAATAACCCACCATCAATTACCCGTTGCAATGCTTTGTCAGCAGTTTCTCTGCCATCATAAGCAATCATAAACGAACTTGGTGGGTTGAAAGTATCTGGAATTAACAAAACAGGATGCACTGCTTTGCGCAGTAGGGTCTCAATATTCGATCCTAGTGCGTTAAAGCTATTATCATGTCCTTTGCCATTGCGGCCAATAACAATGAGTCTGGTTTTGTCTTCGATGTCGTTTATCGAATCTACAACTTCACCATGTCTTTGTAATGATTCAACCTCAGCAACACCAGAAGTTTGTGCATGTTGAACTACATCGTCAAGCAACTCACGGCCTAACTGCAGAGCTACTTTGGCACGTTGTTCATCCAACTTTGTCATTTCTTCAAGCAAAGCTGAACGCGCACCTAGGCCAATGGCACCAGTATAATCATCAGCGCCATGCTGCTGTTCTTTTTCCAAAGCATGTAAAAACAGAATGGGTTTGTTGAGTTTCTTTGATGCCCAGACAGCAGCCGCTGTCACGGCTGGGGTGATTGCAGAACCATCTACACAAGTCACTATTTTCGTCATCATTATCTCCTTAATGTCCGCCAAACAGCTTTTCGACTTCTTTAGGATCATTGTGAACCCCAAATTTATCAACCACTGTTTCCGTTGCTTCATTCATTCCCACAAGATTAACAGTCGCTCCTTCGCGCCGGAATTTAATTACCACTTTATCCAAGGATGACACCGCAGTGATATCCCAAAAATGTGCATGGCTAAGATCAATCACAACGGTTTCGACAGCTTCTTTAAAATCAAATTCGTTGACAAATTGTTCTGCTGATGCAAAAAACACCTGACCGATTATCTCGTAAGTTCGCACTTTTTCAACTTCGTTATAGTGGGACTTGACAGCCATAAAACGGCCGATTTTATTGGAGAAGAACAAGGTTGCTAACAGCACACCAATAAATACCCCAATAGCTAAATTGTGGGTAGCAACAACAACAATAACAGTGCTCACCATAACGATATTTGAAGACATGGGATGTTTTCGTAAATCAGTGATAGATGACCAAGAAAAGGTTCCTATTGATACCATGATCATAACTGCCACCAGCGCAGCCATTGGAATTTGGCCAACCCAGTCGTCAAGAAATACCACCATAATGATTAAAAACAGACCCGCAATAAAGGTAGACAACCTGCCGCGGCCACCTGATTTCACATTGATAATTGACTGGCCTATCATGGCGCAACCAGCCATACCACCAAATAAACCAGCACCAATATTCGCCATGCCCTGCCCTTTGCATTCTTTATTCTTGTCACTGGTTGTATCGGTTAGATCATCAACTATTGTTGCCGTCATCAAAGACTCAAGTAAGCCAACCACGGCCAACCCAAGGGAGTAAGGTAAAATAATTTCAAGGGTAGTTAAATTAAGCGGAACTTCCGGCCACAGAAATATCGGTAACGTATCGGGTAGTTCGCCCATATCACCCACAGTTCGAATGTCTAAACCTAACGCTATCGAAACAATAGTAAGGGTGACGATACACACCAACGGTGACGGAACAACTTTACCAATAGTAGGAACATAAGGTAATAGATAGATAATGCCTAAACCGGCCGCTGTCATAGCATAAACATGCCAAGTAACATTGGTCAATTCAGGTAATTGCGCCATGAAAATTAGAATAGCTAATGCATTAACAAAACCGGTTACCACCGAGCGGGAAACAAAGCGCATTAGACTGCCAAGTTTGAGGAAACCAAAAATAATTTGCAGCACACCGGTAAATAAAGTGGCGGCCAGCAAGTATTCCAACCCATGCTCCTTTACCAAGGTTACCATGAGCAGTGCCATTGCTCCGGTAGCAGCGGAAATCATTCCTGGTCGGCCACCCACAAATGCAATAATGACGGCGATACAAAACGAAGCGTAGAGACCCACTTTAGGATCCACTCCGGCAATAATTGAAAAAGCAATCGCTTCCGGTATCAAGGCTAATGCCACAACAATACCAGCAAGCACATCACCACGAATATTAGAGAACCACTCTCTTTTCATGTTTTCGAGCATGTAAATAACCTAAAATTTGACCTTCCCTTGTAACGTAAGGAAAGTAACAGTTTTCAAAACAAATAAGTCCGCGAGCAATGTGGGACATTTGCACAACAAGAATCAACGAGATGATAGAGGGAGGACAGCCTAGGGCGGCGTGAGTTTCAAGTTCGAGTTCCTTAATAGTTGTTAACGACTAGATGCGAACAATATAACTTTAGTAATTTTGATACAAGTACAACCAGTTGAAATCACCTAAAAACACCGGTCATAATCCTAATTCTGCATGGTACGCTCGAATTAACTATTGTTTAAACTACTTTAAATGGCGCTAATTAAAAACTCAAATAGTGAGATTTCTTGTGCCAAAAAGATTGCCCTAGCGCAACTAAAAACACTTCAAGTTAATAAGCCAGAATAACCCCTTAGATTTAGCGGCTATAGCAATTCAAGGTTATGACTTCATGTAGGATTTTTTCGGACAAACAGGATAAAAGCAGAGGTTAAAAATATAAATAGAAGCGTGGAAGGCTCGTTTACCTGTGTAATTTGCTGCTCGATTAACGCTAAATTTGAATAAGTAACAAGGTGGGACATACTGATTTCTTCTCCGGGTTGCAAAGTAATACCCAATGCATAGGAAAATGTGCCATCACCGAATGCCTGCTGGCTGCCTCCAATATCAGTGCCCGTTGCACTTGCGCTGCCAGTAAAACTCATATGGCCGGTATTTGTTATGTCCGTTTCCCGTATTAATGACATAATCGCATTATCGCCGCTTTCAGTTTGATTATTTATATACGGACTAGTGTCGGCAAAAACGATATCTAACGCATTACTAGAGTTGAAAAACATATCTAGCATTGCGAAGGCTTCTGCGACACTACTTTCTCCGTCCGCTATTGCAAACATCCCCATTTCAAATTCGCCTTCAATTGAAAATGTCAATGCTGTGGTATTTTGATTGGAAAGAGTATAGGTTCTTTGAAAAGACGCATCAGTGTTAGCTTGAGTATCAAAAAGTTCTGAGCTAATGGTTGCCTGGGCCTGCCCATTCCCCCATATTCCATATTCAGAAACATCACTATTACCATCAGGAACTAACTCATATTCAACGATTTGATATAGCTGTGTATTATTCATGCCGAAAGCACCTTCGGTACCAGCATTACGTGTGCTACTGCCAACGCTTGTGAAACTCGAAGGGTTGTCAGGAGCGTCACCTGCAATCACCACATCAAAGTCATCAAATTCAACACTATCTGCCGCTTGTAGCTCGGTATTCACTGAGTAAGAATAAATCGGGCCATCGCTATTAACCTCTAATCCAATAGGCAACTGACCTCCGCCTGCAATAATGAAGTCATGGTAAAATGACAGACCACTATTAGCATTTATGGGGACAGCCATGCCTGTTCCTAACCAGGTTGTTGCCATAATACCTATAAAAATTGAATTAAGAGTTTTCATGGTCGCTCCTTTTTACGCATTTAAAAGCCAAATTAAGCCACTATCCTAGTTATCAAAGTATAAATACTTGCACGTGGCTAAAACTGAGTACTGACACCTGTTTTTTGTGAACCAACCACCTAAATTTTGCAAAATCCTGCAATTTGGCGAAATTTAACTTAAATTAGAATATATAGTTGAGGCTCAGCGGAGCAGGTAATTAGAATGTTTTTAGAGCGAGAAGCCGCTATTGATAAGATATCAAACAGTATCTCTCAAATAGCTCAATCGGGAAAAATATTGCTGCTAAGTGGTGAAGCCGGTATCGGTAAAACCACCTTGTTGGAGCACGTCCGTTCCCATGCAGATAGCACAGTAGACATTTATTGGTCAGGTTGCGATCCCTTATTTACGCCTCGCCCATATGCTCCAATATACGATTTTGCCCAGTTGCTATCGCCTACCTTGCTCACGCAATTGGAAAATGGTGCCGTACCTAACTTAATTTATTCCAGCTTTTTTCAGGCAATTAGCCAATTGGGAAAACCAACTATTTTGGTAATAGAAGATGTTCATTGGGCCGACCATGCCAGCTTAGACCTAATCAAATATATCGTAAGACGTATCTCATTTTTGCCCTGTTTACTGTGTCTAAGTTATCGAGTCGATGAAGTGACGCAAAATCATCCTTTGAGTTCAGTACTTTCATTAGTGCCTTCTGCACATACAGTGCGCGTTCATCTCGAACAATTAAGCCAAGACGCGGTGGCAAAATTAAGTAAAGACAGTGGCTATGATCCAGATGCCTTACACAAGATCACCGGTGGAAACCCATTTTTTATTGCAGAATTGTTAGCTAATAACGGTTATAACAATCACACAATTCCCGCGTCAATTAGAGAGGCGGTGAGCAGCAGAGTACAATTATTAGGCCGTAATGAACGAGAACTTTTGCAGGTTTTGAGTCTTATTCCATATAGTATTCCAGCCGTTTTGATTGGCAAATTATTTGATGAAAACGGTGAATCGTTCGCAATGGCCTGTGTTGCCAGAAAATTATTGGTATGTGATCAGCAAAGTATATTTCGGTTTAAGCATGAACTAGTTCGGTTAGCCATATTGGAAAATCAATCACCGCCGCAAATCAAACTAACTCATAAGCGTATAATTGAGTGTTTAGAAACACTGTCTTTAGGCACTAATTTAGCTTGGTTGGTGCATCATGCTGAGGGGGCTTTAGATGCCGAAAGAGTGCTTAAATACGCACCTAATGCAGCGACTAAAGCAGCTGAACTAGGAGCCCATAAGGAAGCCGCATCGTTTTACAGCAAAGCCCTAAGTTTTGTTGAATATGCTGAACCTGAACTTGCTGCAAGCCTGCATGAAAACTGGGCATATGAAGTTAGCTTAACAACCCACATGCAACAAACTGTAATCGACGCACGACGCCACGCCATTAGCCTATGGAGAGCCCTAGACAGACAAGATAAAGTAGGTGAAAACTTACGTTCGCTGTCACGTCTTTATTGGTATCAAGGCCATGCCGAAAAAGCCGAGCAATACGCTAACCAGGCGATTAAAACATTTGAGTCGATACCAGCCTCTAGCGAACTGGCCATGGCCTACTCTTTACGCTCACAATTGGATATGCTCAACGACCGAACGGACGACGCCATACACTGGGGAAATAAAGCCCTTGAACTGGCAAAACAGTTTTCAAATCCTAGGGTGAAAGCACATGCGCTAAATAATATTGGGACGGCTTTATTGATGCATGGCGATGCCACGGGCGAAGATAAACTAAGACAAAGTTTAGCTATTTCAGAACAACATGGTTTCCACGAGGATGTAGCAAGGGTTTACACAAACTTTTCAGACTATTGTATTCGATTTAAGAAACTTGATTTGGCTGAAACTATGACTCAAAAAGGCATTCAATACGATATCGCTCATGATCTAGATTCGTGGACTTATTATTTAGTAGGTTTACAAGCCCAACTGCGTCAGGAACAAGGAAGATTAATAGATGCACAAACCATTGCTGCCGGCGTGCAATCGATTCAAAACCAAACCCTATTAATGAAACTGCCGGCGTTAATTGTTCTCGCACGAGTCAACTTACGTCTGGGAGTTGCGAATAGTCATGAGTTGCTTAATCAAGCCTTAAAAAACGCCCAATCAACCAATGAAAACCAATACATCATTCCAGCTAGGTTAGGACTTATTGAATACCAATGGTTAAACGCGGACAACACAACTTGTATAGAAGAAGCTAAAAAGCATATAGATTGGTTAAATGAATTGCCGCCTGGTGTATTGAACCAATGGCAGTCAGGCGAATTATTTTTTTGGTCTAAACTTTTACAATATGAAATACCAAATGTTCGGCAAGATAGCATATCAAAACCTTATCAACTTCAATTAGCAGGTAACGACGAAGCGGCTTATTCTGCATGGCAGACCCTTGGAATGCCTTTCAACGCTGCGATTTGTCTACTGTCAATTCAGGGGCAGCGTCGGCAATCTTCATTCGTGAACGCATGGCAACTATTCGAAAAGATGCAGGCCAAAGCCCTGCAACAAAAAGTGAGAAATATTGCCGCATCAGAAGGGTTTGCCGATATTCTTCCAAAACTTCGCCGCGGTCCTTATTCTAAAACACGAAAACACCCAATTGGACTCACCAATAAAGAACAACAAGTTTTGAAGCTGTTAGTCACAGGCGCAAGTAACCTTGAGATAGCGAATACGCTTTGTCGATCAAATCGCACAATAGAAAATCACGTGTCTTCGATTTTAAGTAAACTGAATGTGGAAAACCGAGTTGAAGCTATGCTCAGAGTGCAAAACGAACCTTGGTTAGCAGAATAAAGCAACACCATCATATATTGATATGAACAGGTTAAACGTAGTTATCAATCTGCCTATGCTGAGCGGCGAAAAATTTTGTAGCTGCCGATACTGAGAATCGGCAACACAAATACCACCACAAAAACCCAAGTAAGAGTGCCATAGCCACGACCAATTAAACTAACCAGCCCAACTGAGGAAGCTAAATAAATTGATAACACTAAAACAATAGCAGCAATTGCAGGACGCAAAAATTTTGGCATTATGCGTTGTTTTTCCTCATACACTTCAGCGATTCGTTCATTCATGCCGTGGATAAACGCAGTGCCTGTTTCGATAAAGGTACCGAATAACACTACGTAAAAAATGGCTTTTAGCCAAGGCATGTTCAATTGCTGCATCATCAAGTCAGATGGCACCTTTGCTTCTGTTATTTGTGCAGAATTTGCCACCATAGCGACAAAGAAAAATAATGCTGGCAACATTGCTAAAGGACCAGCCAAGGCGCCTGCCAGAAATGAATCTTTGCGATCAGCCATATGGCGAACACAAAACAAAATTAGTGGTAAGGCTGCAATGTTGTAACCAACGTATTGGATTGAACTGATAAACCAACTATCTTTAATTTCCCCATAAAATAGTTGTTCATTTAAATTTCCACCATATTCACGCAAGTACAAATAAACAAATATTCCGTACACTAGGTATAAAAGAAACGACCATCCGGCTAAGACCTTCTCAATCAGCTTAGTTCCCCAAGCGACTAGTACGCAAATCGAGACCATTAACAATACAGTGCCAAGGGTACTGGATATATTCAAATGTTCAGAAACCACTTCCCCCGCAGCAGAACCAATCACCGCCAAGACTAAAATGCCTAGGGCAAAATATGCCAACTCATAGACAATCCAACCTTTACCCAATAGCTTTTTGAAAAAACCTCTGTATGTATAACTTTGGGTTAATCGAGCAAATTCAAAACTCAGCATACTAATTAAGCTAAAAGCAGCAGTTGCCACTAAAATCCCTAAAAATCCGCCTAACGGACCCGAACTAAGAAAAAACTGGACTAATTCTCGGCCTGTCGCATAGCCCCCTCCAATCAAAACTGACTGTAGAATAAAACCGGGCAATAAAATCCGTTGGAAAAAGCTTGTTGGCATAGTTATCTCTTATTTAGCTGTAGCGAACTAAGTTGATCTTTTTGCGATTAATTCAGACAAAAGTAGTTTACTGTTTCAGTCGTTGATAACTGGAAAATAAACGCTGCCAGATGGGTCCAGGTTTGCCTTCTCCCACCTTCTCACCTTCAATATAAGTAATCGGCTTTAACTCTTCATAAGAATTACTCACCCAAACCTCATCGGCTTGTTTGACCTCTGTGACTGTGGGAGAAACTAGGCGTACTTCGATACCTTGTTTTTCAGCAATTTCAATAATCAGTTTGCGGGTCACACCGGCCAATATGTTATCCACCGGCGGTGTAAAAATAATATCGTCTTTAGCAATAAATAAATTGCTGCTCGGAGCCTCAACTACATGCGTATTTCTAACTAGCAATGCCTCACTATTGGGCACACCATTTTGCGCCAGTTGTAGATAGGACATCACGTTCCCCATCAAGCTAATGGACTTTATAGAGCAGCGCTGCCAGCGCAAATCCTCTTGAAAATAGGCATCACAGCCTTGATATGTTTTGTCGAAAGGAGGTGTAAATGGGGTACTAAACATCAGTACTGTCGGTTTTGCTTCTACTGGGAATCGATGCTTGCGAACCGCTTCAACGCCACGGGTTATTTGCACATAAAGCATTTGCGAGGGCTGATTACTCGGTAACAACGGTTGTGCAATATCCTTTAACTCCTGCACACTATAGCCCAGTGGAATGTCTACGGCCTCTAGTCCTTCAAGCAAACGTTGCCAGTGTTGTTCACCGCCTAAAGGTTTACCGTTATAGACAGGCACCACTTCATAAATCCCATCTCCAAATAGAAAGCCGCGATCTAAAGGAGAAATGCTGACTTGGCTCAAAGGTATGTATTGGCCATTAAAATATGCAGCGCTATCGGAGTTGTTCGTTTTATCATTAGCCATATAAGCAAAAGCCCACAAAGTTCTTCAGTATAAAATCCAGAAATATACTGTACTGTAAATTCGGCATATGTGTAGCCTTTTTCTGAGTGCTAAGTGTTATGACTAAACAATCAAAAAACCACTGCAGAGCACATTTATAAACTCTCTTTCCATGGCGAAATTAAGCGAATCTAGGGGTTGCCAATTGGTTAACTCAATTTTGGCTGGATTAGCGATGTTGAGATCTAATTTACAGCAATAAACCAACAGGTAAATCGGTTTATCAAAAATTGCCATTTATTCATCTTTATACGCATAAACGTAGAAAGCAATCCGCGAAATCAGATTGCTTTACAAGACTCTCTTAACTCTAAAGAGCACGGAATTAGAATTTTGTGGGAAAGATTACTCTCGTTAGCAATGTTATTAAGCAGTAACTGAGTTGCTTCCATACCTATGGTGTAGGGTTCTTGTTTAACTACTGTAATTGGTACTTTAAAGAATTCGGCCATTGGGATTTCATCAAAACCAAGCAATGAAACATCGTCCGGAACAGATATATTGGCTTGATTTAAGTCTCTTAACAATTCGATAGTGATAGGTAAATGTTGCGTGAAAAATGCAGTTGGAGCCGCAGATTTAATGATTTCCGTTGGCTCTACTTGAAAACCTGATTCACGTTGCCAGAATTGCACTAAACTATCTTCTACTGGAATACCATGCTTGGTAAGTGCGTCTGCATATCCTTGATAGCGTTCCGTTCTGGAGATAACATTTTTAAAGTCTTGGGTGACAAAACAAATTTTCTTGTGGCCAAGCTGTATTAAGTATTCAGTGGCATCAAACGCCGCTTTTTTGTAGTCAGATAAAACGATGTTTTGTTCACTTCCATCATTTTCAATTTGAAAGTGTACTATCGGCATACCTTTACCAATGTAATCAGTAACGAGCTGATTATTGTTACCTGATGACGCAATAATAATTCCATCAACACGCAGTTGATACAGCGCCTCAATAGACTTTGCTTCAATCTCAGGGGCAAAATCAGTGTTATAAATTAGTGCGTTGTAGCCGTTCGCTTTACAGTAATCATCTACCCCTCGGATAACCCGACTGGTATAAAAGCCCGTTATATCTCTGACCACCACTCCAATGGTTTTAGTCTTGGTCGCCTTAAGGTTTCTCGCGATGGGATTGGGAACATAATCCAATTCAGCAATTGCTGCGCGAATTCGTTCTTGGGTTTCTTTCGACATGTAGTCAAATCGCCCATTTAGGTATTGTGAAGCTGTGCTTTTTGATACTCCTGCAAAACGAGCTACATCAATTAATTTCACTTTTGCCATCTATGTATCGCTATTGTTAATTTTATTATGGGAAAGTTGACATACTGCAATACTATGCTAAATTATTCAACTAAACCGGTTTAGTAACTTTATCTGCAAAGAGAGAATATCAGTTGAAAATTAAAGAAATCAAAGTATTTGTTTGTAACCCTGGCAGAAATTTTGTCACGGTGAAGATCACTACTGATGCAGGCATATACGGTGTAGGTGATGCTACACTCAACGGTCGCGAAATGGCGGTTGTCAGCTATTTGGAAGAACATGTAGCCCCTTGCCTTATCGGTCGCAATGCCCATGATATCGAAGACATATGGCAATATTTGTATAAAGGCGTTTACTGGCGTAAAGGCGCAGTTAATATGGCCGCTATAGCCGCTATTGATATGGCCTTATGGGACATCAAAGGGAAGGCTGCAGGCTTGCCGGTTTATCAGTTACTAGGCGGTAAGAGCAGACAAGCAGTAACACTTTATGCCCATGCTAGTGGTGAAGACATCGAAGACACTTTGAATAAAACGGAAGACCTTATCAATCAGGGCTTTAAAGCAATTCGATTGCAGTCTGCTGTGCCCGGTTTGAATGTCACTTACGGCGTACTTGGAGACAAAAAAGATTACTTCGAATTACAAGGTAATCGTCCGTTACCGCCAGAAGAGACCTGGTCGACGCAAAAATATTTTAACATGATCGTTGAGTTGTTTCAGAAGGCCAGAGAACGATTTGGCAATGACATCCAACTATTACACGACGTGCATAGCCGCTTAACCCCAATAGAATCAGCAAAACTGGGTAAGTTACTTGAACCCTATAACCTAATGTTCTTAGAAGACGCTTCTATTGCTGAGAACCAAGACAGTTATAAAGTAATTCGACAGCACACCACTACCCCACTCGCGATTGGTGAAACTTACAATACTATTTGGGATTGTAAGGATTTGATTCAAAACCAACTGATTGATTACCTTAGAGCAGCCGCAACTCACGCTGGCGGAATTACAGCATTAAGACGTATGGCAGATTTTGCCAGTATATATAACGTTAAAACTGCTCCACATGGCGCTCCTGATTTGTCACCAATTTGTTTTGCTGCGCATATGCATTTAAATATATGGGCTCCTAACTTTGGCATTCAAGAATTTGTTGGTTTTGGTAACGAGCAGTCCAAACAAATTTTCAAACATCAAATTAAAGTAGAGCAAGGCATGGCATACGTCAGTGACGCCCCTGGTCTAGGGATTGAGTTTGATGAAACAGAAGCACGTAAATATCCCTATAAACGTTCTTATCTGCCTGTCAGTCGACTAGAAGATGGAACCGTTTGGAATTGGTAATCCAGTTCTACTTTTTTGAATTTAAGCTTTGTTAAGTTGGAGAAACAACATGAGCAAAAAGATAAGTGTATTAATATTCGGCACCGGATTTGCGGGCCAAGGACATGCTGAAGCATTTCGAGATATGGGTGCCGAAGTCGTCGGCATCGTAGGCAGAACTCAAAGTGTTGTAGAGCAAGTAGCTAAAGACATGAATATCCCCTATGCCGGCACAGATTGGCAAAAAGCATTGCAAGATTGTCAGCCAGATGTCGTTTCAATTGCAACACCAGGTGGTGCTCACGTTGAAGCAATTACCGCAGCGATTGAAAGTGGTTGTCACGTTTTCTGTGATAAGCCGTTAACTGAAAGTGGTGAAACCTCAAAACAACTTTATGAGTTGGCGGTTGCAAAAAATGTCAAAACTGCATTTGCCGCAAGCTTTCGCTACATGCCTGATGTGATTCACGCCAAGCGTTTAGTTGAAGCCGGCGCTATCGGTGAACCATTAGAAGTTGAGTGTATTTCTCACTTCAATTTAGAACGCGATATTCCGTTTGGCTGGTCACACAGAAAAGAACATGGCGGTGGCCGACTAAATAATAACTTTACTCACAAATTGTCTATTGTCACTTCCATCGTTGGTGAAAAAATCCTATCGATTATGGGAGAGGTGCGGGACGATCTAGGCAAAGCGCCAATCGTTGAAGGTGTGCATAACTTTAAAAAACGTCGCGATTTCATTCCTAGTGATCTAAATGATCCTGCTCTTAAATGGGGCGAATCGAACGTCGAATGGACCTATACGGTATTAGCTCAAATTGAAAGTGAAATGGCTAAAAATCCAGTTTCAGTGTTATTTAAACACGGTGGATTACACCCTCGCTTCCATGAAGACCATGTGGTGATTTATGGTAGTGAAGGCGCGATCTACATTAAAGGACACTATGCTAGTGGGCCATTGTATGTGCATGACAAAACCAAAGGATGGCAAGAGCTTGCATTACCAGAGGACATTGCTAACAACGTTCCTGAAGCTGAAGGCGATACCGAAAAGAATTGGCGCTACCTTATCAGAGAACTACTAAATGATATTAAAGGCGAAAACGTTGCTCCTTATCAAACGTTTAAAGAAGGCAGCCAATATCAGCAACTGATCGACATAATCCGTAAAAACGACAATTGGGTTGACGTTAGTCATCTGCAATAAAAGGCCTACTCATGTTATATGAATATATAGTTATTGCCGGATATTTTATGTTAGTTATCGGGATTGGTTTTGCGTTCAAAAAAATGGCTGCAAACTCAACCAGCGATTACTTCCGTGGTGGCGGACGCATGCTTTGGTGGATGGTTGGTTCAACTGCGTTTATGGCGCAGTTCTCCGCTTGGACATTCACCGGCGGAGCAGGCAAAGCCTTTACTGATGGTTTCTCGATTAGTTTGGTATTTTTTGCCAATACCTTTGCCTATTTTTGCGGCTGGGCGTTTTTTGCAGCGCGCTTTCGTCAAATGCGCGTAGATACTCCTACCGAAGGAATTAAGCGTCGTTTTGGTCATCAAAATGAACAGTTTTTCTCATGGGCACTGATTATTTTCAGTTTTATCAACGCCGGAGTATGGCTTAATGCCCTAGGAGTGTTCACCAGTGTGGTTTTTGACGCTGATGTGAGCACCACCATCATCGCCACCGGCCTAACTGTATTATTTGTTTCGGTATTGTCTGGTGCTTGGGGCGTAGTCGCCTCTGACTTTGTACAAACCTTAGTGGTTGCCGTCATTTCCATAGCCTGCGCCATTATCGCACTTGTCAAAGTGGGTGGACCGACGGCGATGATAGATAACTTCCCAGTGGACTTTGTGATGGGACCAGATATGAATTATGGCTTAATTTTAGTGGCCACATTTGTATTTTTCCTAGCTAAACAAATGATCACTATCATGAACATGCATGATTCATTTCGCTTCTTAAACGCAAAAGACTCAGCAAATGCAAGTAAAGCAGCGTTGTTAGCCATGGTACTAATGGGTGTAGGAAGTATTATTTGGTTTATACCACCTTGGGCCTCAGCAACCTTATACCCTGACGCGGCGGCAGCTTACCCGGAGCTAGGCAACAAAGCTGCTGATGCGGTGTATTTGGTATTTACCCGCAACGCTATGCCGGTGGGAACCGTCGGCTTATTGTTAGCCGGTTTGTTTGCAGCCACTATGTCCTCAATGGATTCAGCCCTAAATAAGAATTCAGGCATTTTCGTCCGCAGTATTTACCAACCTCTTTTGACTAAAAGAAACAAAGATGTCAGTGATAAACACCTGCTTACCATCAGTCAAATTGTCAGTTTTATAAGTGGGATTTTGGTTATCGCAGTGGCGCTATTCTTCAAGTCATTGAAAGAGCTCAGTCTGTTTGACTTGATGATGAACGTGTCGACCATGATTCAAGTTCCTTTGCTTATTCCGCTTATTTTTGGTTTGTTCATTAAAAAGACACCGCAATGGGCGCCTTGGGCAACTGTAATAGTGGGCTTGTTTGTTTCTTGGTTTGCAGCAAATATCTTCACGCCGCAAGTTTTGGCCGATTTGATAGGAATGGAACAAGAATTTACTCGCCGTGAATCGATTGATATCAACTTGATGATCACTATCGGCGGACACTTACTTATTACCGCCAGTTTCTTCTGTATATCCAGTTTGTTTTATGCAGAACAAAAAGATCAACATATCAATGAAAGAGAGCTGTTTTTTGAAGATCTAGAGACCCCTTTCATTGCCGATTTTGAGCAAGATGAATTCGACCGTCAACAACGTCACAAATTAGGTTCAATGGTGATGTATATGGGAGCTGGGGTATTGGCGATGATGTTGATTCCGAATCCAATGTGGGGACGCCTGGTATTTGTATGCTGTGCACTTGCCATACTCGCTGTCGGTTTCTTATTGAAAAGAAGCGCCACATCGAAAAAAGCACTAAGCACCGCATAGGCGGTGCTATTGCTTCTATTTTAACGAATTATTACACGAGTAAATCGGATGTTTTCAAAATTAAAATTTGTTTTTATTGCCAGTGGTCTTCTGCTACTCGCCGCTTGCAAACCATCTATTGAAGAAAAACATGAACAAAAATCAGTCACGCTAAGCCATGGTGTGGATGAGTCTGCCGGTGGTGTTAGCGCTTATATAATTAGTATCGATAACGCCACTTTTTATCTTGAAAAACAAGGTGGTGGACTATCAAGTATGTTAGACAAAGATGGCGTGGATTGGATTGGGTTCCACGATGAGAAAGGTTCAGGTTGGAAAGGCGAGTATCGTGGTTTTCCAAATGCAATACACAAACAAGACGGAAATTATTTCCATGCGTTAAACGCGGGAACCGAGCTGTCGACTTCAAGCATTGATATTGAAACGGATGAACACGTCAGAATTACCTTCACTTCAGGTAATGGTAAATGGCAGGGACAATGGGACTTCTATCCAGATCGCTGCGATTTCACGATGTCACAAGTCAGTGAAGGCTATAAATATTGGGTGCAATATGAAGGCGTACCCGGTGGAGAGATGGACGAAACTGATTTCTGGTATGCCTCTGTCGATGACCAACAACACCCCATAAATGAAGCTTTTATTGGTGATCTTCCCGCACCTGAATGGTTTGCTTTTGGGGATGTAAAAACATCGAGAATGATCTATTTATTACATCATCAAGATGATGCATATCCGGATGATTATGTAAGCAGACCATATATGACAGTATTAGGCTTTGGACGTCATGAAAAAGACAAATATCTGAGCACTCCTCAATCATTTTCGTTAGGATTTATTGAGTCATCTGATTATCCTGAAGTTGCGCAACAAATCAGAAATATACTGAAATAAGTGAACTTCACATGATTTGCATAGCGCGCAAATAACAGTGTTTGCTGCGCTTACCAAACTAAGCAAAGATTTGCTAAAATTGTACGAACCCTTTATAAAAGAGTATGGTTAAAAAACATACTCGAAAGGGAAGTCAAGATGCCTATAAAACTGTTTATAAAAATGCTATTTGCGGCAATGCTGCTCACTGCTTGTGCCGCTCCACAACAAACTAAAAACTCCATATCAGTAACAGCGCCTAATGATGCACAGCAACAACTGCAACAAATACTCGATGAGGAGTGGCAGTACTTTCTAGATACTTACCCTGCTTATGCTAGTTACCTTGGATTAGGTAATGATCAGCAAAATAGTCGTTGGCAAGACATGAGTTTGTCGGCAATCAATGCAATTGACGCTCATAATCGTGACGTCCTTGCAAAGCTTTCTAGTATTGATGTCGAACAATTAACGGACAGTCAGCAGACTAACTATCAGTTGTTTAAATGGCAGCTAGAAATGTCCATAGAAGAGCACAAATATAAGTCCTATCTTATGCCGATAGACCAAAACCAAGGGGTGCAAACCTTGGACGATATGGCCAACTTCGTGTCGCTAAGTTCGGTCAAAGACTATGAAAATTGGTTAACAAGACTGGAAAAAATCCCTAGGTTACTTGAGCAAAATCAAACCTTGATGGAAACCGGTATGTCGCAAGGCATGATGCCTGCCCGCGATACTATGCTACGCATCCCTGCGCAAATTCAAAAACAACTTGTCGACACACCAGAGGAAAGTCTTTTTTATCGGCCCTTTATCAATATCAGTGACCATATATCATCTGCTGAACAGGCGCGCTTACAGCTAAAAGCTAAAGCCATTATTGCTGACCATATCATTCCAGCCTATGCTGAATTTAACGAATTTTTTATTAACCAATATCTCCCTGCAACACGCTCTACCCATGGTTTGTGGGATACGCCTGATGGTAAAGCATCGTATCAGCAAAAGGTTCGCTATTTTACCACCACTGACCTGACACCAGATGAAATCCATCAGATTGGTTTGGATGAAGTAGCACGCAATCGTGCAGAAATGGATAAAGTCATGGAAGAAACCGGCTTTGACGGCACGTTTGAGGAATTTGTTAACTTTTTACGTACAGATCCACAATTTTATTATGAAACGCCCGAAGAGTTATTTGATGCATATCTCGCAATCAGCAAACGTATCGACCCAGAGATCGTCAAATTATTTGGTAAACTTCCTCGCATGCCCTATGGCTTAAAAGCTATCCCTGATGCGGTTGCCCCTGATTCGACTACAGCATATTACAATCCGCCCGCCGCAGATGGTTCCCGTGCGGGTTATTATTATGTGAACTTATATCAACCAGAAACCCGTCCTAAATATGAAATGGAAGTGCTGAGTGTTCACGAAGCGGTACCAGGACACCATTTGCAATTGGCGTTACAAATGGAATTGGATGATATGCCCTACTTCCGTCGTTTCTTAAGCTTTACCGTTTTTGTAGAAGGTTGGGGATTGTACAGTGAACGCTTGGGATACGATTTGGGCTTGTACAAAGACCCATACTCCCGCTTTGGGCAATTAACCTATGATATGTGGCGCTCAGTGCGTTTAGTGGTAGATACGGGCATACATTACAAAGGTTGGACTCGACAGCAAGCTATTGACTACTTTAAAGCAAATGCGGCTAAAAGTGAGGAAGATATTATTAACGAAATCGATCGCTATATATCTTGGCCTGGTCAAGCCCTTGCTTACAAAATTGGACAATTAAAAATGTTGGAGCTGCGCGAACGAGCCCAAAATGAGTTAGGTGATAAATTCAACATAAAAGATTTCCACGATACTTTATTAGGCAGCGGTTCAATTCCACTATCGGTATTAGAGACGAATATTGAAAACTGGATAACATCGGTAAAATCTGCCAAATAGTCCCAAAAATAGAAATAAAAGGGGTCAAAGCCGTTGAAATAAAATCAATGGTTTTGATCCTGCAAGTTTAAATCAATGGCTCTGACCCCGCAGGTTCAAATCATTGGCTCTGCCCCCGCAGGTTTAAATCAATAGCTCTGACCCCGCAGGTTTTCAAGGTTTAACATAAGTTGGTGTTGCTAAACGGACAGGATTCCGAAACAGAAAGTATTGAGAAATGCAAAGCGATACAGAATAGAAGGTGTTATTTGCAGCAAATAAAAAAGCAAGCCAGAGGGCTTGCTTTCAATTTAGTAATATAAATACCTAACCCTAACATCTGTTTGGAAAATGATTGCCATCAATAATGGCAATCTTAGTTAGGTATATTTACAACTCTTAGAAGCGGTAGCTACCACCAATGGTGATTCTACGGTCAGTTAAACCTTGGTAACAAAGCAAGCCACCTTCGTTGATACAACTTTGCTCAACTTCAGACTCTGTGAGGTTAACAGCTTCAATACCAACGTTGAATTGCTCATTGATATCATAACTTACGCTAGCGTTAAGTTGTCCTCTGTCTTCTTGTACCACTGGGAATCCCCAAGGTAAGCTAGAAGTACTACCGAAGTCAGTTGAACGGTACGCTTCACGCCATGTGTAACGCATACGAGCCGACAAACCATACTTTTCATAGTACAACGTAAAGTTGTAAGAGTTTTCAGACAAGTCAAGTAAGCCCTGAACTGCAGAAACACTGATATCGTCAATACCCGTTGTTAATGCAAACACAGCGTTAGCACGGCTAGTTGCTGAATCTTCTGCTTCACCACCTGAGAACTCTTGAATGGTGTAGTTGAAAATCACACCGAAACCAGAAGCCCAACCTAGGTCATCTTCGAAACCAGCAAGGTCATATTGAACAGCAAATTCAATCCCTTTCTGAGTCGTTTCACCAGTGTCATTAATTTTTTGCGATGTAGGAACACATACGCCGGTACCAATTGGACCAAATACGTTGATGTCTGCAATTGGGTTAAAGATACCGCCGCCTTCACAAGGATCTGTGATATCACGGAAACCAGTTACAGGATCTTCATATGGGTCATCTTGTTGAGTTACGTGCAATTCAGAACGTTTCTTGTGGAAAATACCAAGACTAACCATACTTGCTTCAGCAAAATACCATTCAGCAGACAAATCGAATGAAGTCACTTCTTCAGGAGCCAAACCAGGGTTACCTAGTTGTACTGCTGGGTTTGGACTAGTAGAGAATGTATATGACGTTGAAAGGTCATCAAAATCAGGACGTCTAATATCTTTTCCCCAACCTGCACGAACAACAACATCATCGTGTACATCGGCTACTACGTTAATACGTGGTAATACGAAGTCGTAATCACTTTCAGTTGTAACAGCAGTAACCACATCGTTAGTTACAGAGTTACCTCTTGAAGTCACGTCAGTTTTTAAATAACGCACACCAAAGTTACCGCGGAGCATTTCATAAGAGAAGTTACCTTGCGCATACAAAGCAGTCGTTTTCTCTTCAATATCAAAGAAAGCAGCTGAGCTTGAAGTTGGTGAACTAATAGGTCCACGAGTTGAACCAGTAATAGCATTATTAGCAACAATGGCATCATTTAAAATAGCTAACACGCCATCTGGATCTGAAGCAACTCTTTCTGCGTCAATAAGAAGAAAATCACGTACGTATAATTCTCTACCATCAGCATCATTAAAGTTAGTCGGCCCAGGTACCAGTAGTTCTGCGAACAAATCACCAGTAGGGCTATCTGCGAATTCTCTTAAACCTACGCTGGTCGTAATCTCGTCACGAAGACTGTTTACTTTACTGTAACGGAAACCAACATCAACCGAAGTCACAACACCGTCTAGGTAATAAGTGAAATCAGTACGGAAAGCATCTTCACTGTTTTCCGCGACATCTTGGCCAATCGCCACATCACGCAATACCACGTTAGCTGGGTCAAGTAGTTGTTCAGAGCTAGGGCCAGTTACTTCACCTGTAGCAACACCAAAGGTTAGTGCGTTGCCGGTTAAATCGTAAATAAATGGCGTACCATTTTCGTTTGAATCGTATAGGTCTTCATTACCGTTTTCTTCATTGGCAAAGTGATTGGCTAGAAGAGCTTCAGCATTTAATGGAGAGTTAGGGTTGATAAAGTTCAATGTAGTATTGAAGCTAGGAGTAGTAGTATCAGAGCTTGAAGAAGACAGCTCAGCACTCACTTTAAAGTTATCACCGGTCCACTCACCACCAAGTCTGTAAATTTCACTTTTGGTTATACGAGAATTTGTATCACCTGAGAAACGTAAGTTACCGTCAGAACCATCTCCATCAATTGGAATGACACCACGAACAGCTGCTTGGATGCTACCAAGGTCTTGGCCACCTAAAGAACCAAAGTTAACCGTTTCGAATTCACTAGGAGCGGCAATGTCTTTAAGTCCACTAATACCTGATGCTTGAATTCTTGAACTTTCTTGTCTGCGTTCTTGATCGTTAATAACGGCATCAAAAAACAACTTCAACTCTTCTCTTGGCGCCCATTCAAAAGTAGCGGCAATGTTAGTAGATTCATATTCGTAGTTGTCATAATCTTGTACGAAGAATTGAATTGGTAAGTAATCAAAATCTTGTGCACTTGCCGCGCCACTATCTGCAGCTACAGAGTTATCTCTATCAGCACGAGGACGGAAAGCAGTAACATCTTGCTCAGCATAGTTAAGACTTACTACTACACCGAATTCGCCGTTATCAGTATCCCAATTGTCGCCAAAAGTACCTGATAGTCTAGGAGTAAAAGTACTGTCTGTAGATAAGCTACTATTTTCACCCTGTACACGAACGGAGATTAGGGTGTCATTAAGCTGAAGTGGACGTATTGTTTTCAGGTTTACAGTTCCACCCACAGATCCTTCAATTGTTTTAGCTTCAGGAGACTTCGTCACCTCAACGCCAGATATAATTCCTGCTGAAACATCTTCAAAACTAATACCGCTGCGTCCAGCGCCAGAACCCACAGTAGATACACCGTTGATTTCCGTTCGGTTAGCGGATTTGAACACCGGTACCAACACCAGCTGTTCTTGTAATCTGAATACCAGTAACGTTCTCTAGTACTTCCGCAAGGTTTTGATCTGGTAGCTTACCAATATCAACCGCTTCAATGACTTCAACCAAGTTATTCGATTCCCGCTTTTCGGCAAGGGCGTTGGTTAGTGAGCTACGAATACCTGTTACTTGAATAACCTCGTAATCGTCATCTGCACTTGGCTGCGCATCTTGTGCAAAAGCAGATGCGGACATATTTAGCGCGGTTGCTGAAAGCATCGCTAAAGTAATTTTCGATAATCTGTGTTGCATATATTGTTCCTGTGAGTTTTATGTGTGTTTTAAGCTTATTTTTCAGTAATTGAACATCATCTTTATGGAATATAGTTTAGATAAAAATTTACACAAACTTATTACTTCACAAGATAAAGGTTCAAGACTTACAAATAATTTACGTAATACTTACAATTTACCCTGTAAAGGTCAACCTTTTGGTAATATATTTTTTAACAAAAATTTAAAGTATTGGTCTAGCCAATGCTTACATTCTAATAACCAAAGTATGTGAAAATCAATAAAAACCTTAAAATAACAATATATATCAACATGTTATAAACACCCCTCGATATGGCATTGAGTAAAGATTATGTATAGATGCTATAGATTTTCATGTAACTAAATAGTGTGAAAAAGAAACGAAATAGGGGGTGAGTGGCACGATGGACAGAATATATTGGTTGACCAATTTGGTATTATTGGATACTTTAATTTTTCATTTTCACAATCACGCATCTCCCTCAATGGGAGCGGGTACTAATTTCAATGTGTAAAGCTGCCACCGGAAGGTTACTCTAATAATCTGTTGATAGTAGACACTTACTTCAAATGAGCAAAGACGGATTGTAAACACATTATGGCGTTGCTGATGAAGTGAAGGTGAAAAGCTTACTTTTTTATTTTAATTAGAGAAACTTAAAATGCGTGAATCTTGGAGATGGTTCGGTCCCAACGACCCCGTAACCATAAATGATATAAGACAAACAGGTGCAACTGATGTTGTCAGTGCGCTGCATACTATTCCTACCGGTGACGTTTGGTCAATTGAAGCGATTCGTCAATATCAGGCTCTAATAGAAAACTGTGAAGATGATCTTATGCCCCTTAAATGGAGTGTAGTAGAAAGTATTCCTGTCCATGAAGATATAAAACTGAGACGACCTGGCCATCAAAAGTACATCGATAATTGGATCGAATCGATGGAAAACCTAGCCAAATGCGGAATAAAAACAATTTGCTACAACTTCATGCCGGTGATTGATTGGACGCGTACCGATCTCAAATTCAAACTTCCCAACGGTGCATATGCGCTGCGTTTTGATCAGAAAAAGTTTGCCGCCTTCGATCTTTTTATTTTGCAACGTGATAACGCTGAAGCAGAATACAGTGCAGCTGAAATAGAAGAAGCAAAACAGGTCTTTGAAGCTATGTCTGAGGCCGATAAAGAACAACTGACCAACAATATAATTGCTGGTCTACCTGGTAAAATGACTGACGCTTATGGACTGGACGATTTTCGCGCCATGCTAAGCAACTACAAAGATGTAACAAGTGATACTTTACGTGAAAGTTTGTTTGCATTTCTAGCACAAGTTCTTCCTCGCGCAGAAGCTATGGGCGTTAAACTGGCCATTCATCCTGATGATCCACCTCGAGACATGCTTGGACTACCGCGTATTATTTGTACCGCAGACGACTTGGATATTCTGTTTAATGCACTACCTAGCCCTTCAAACGGTATTACCCTTTGCGTAGGCACATATAGCAGTCGTCCAGACAACAACTTACCGGCTATGGCTAAGCAATTTGGACCGCGTATTCATTTCTCTCATCTTCGCGGTGTCACCCGTGACCCTAATGAACAGCGCACTTTTTACGAAGCTAGCCATCTCGATAGTGACATAGACATGATTCATGTGGTGAAAGAATTGTTGAATGAAGAAAACCGACGTCGACAAGCCAACTCGCTAGATCAAGACATATTTATTCGTCCCGATCATGGTCATCAGATGATGGATGACATCGGTAAAACCGTCAACCCAGGCTATTCCGGCATTGGTCGTTTGAAAGGTCTTGCCGAAGTTAGAGGGGTAATAAGAGCCCTCTCTGCCCAGTTCGAAGAGCAATCATCATGAATAATATCATTAAGTTTTCGGCAAACCGTGTTTGGCGAACCTATCAAGGTGGAAAATTGCTCGATCTAATCGAAGGCAAAGAGAATCCACAAGATTCCAGTTTTCCAGAAGATTGGATTGGTTCAACGGTAGAAGCCCGTAACATTGGCCGCGAAGAGATCTCTGAAGGATTAGCAACCGTCAAGCTTGAAGATGGCAAATCAGTGACGTTTCGTGACTTGTTGAATCAAGATCAACAACACTTTTTAGGTTCTGTTAATAACTCTGCTCGCTCGTTAGATGACATTCCGCTAGTAAAATACCTGGACAGTGCCACACGGTTGCATTTCCAAGCGCATCCTACCCGGGAATTCGCACAACAAAGACTAGGTTATCCTCGTGGGAAAACCGAAGCATATGTTATTTTGGAGATCCGCGAAGATGTAACTGATCCCTACATTTACGCCGGCTTTCAAAGATCACCCAGTCGTGAACAGCTCAAAAAATGGATAGAAGAACAAGATATTGCCTCCATTGAAAAGTGTTTCGATCGCATACCTGTAAAACCAGGTGACGTATTTTTGCTGCCAGGCGGACGTCCCCATGCGTTAGGAGAAGGCATTTTGATGTTGGAGATCATGGAACCATCTGATTTAGCAGTCAGATTTGAATTCGAAAGATGTGGTTATGTGATCCCTGAAAAAGCACGCTTTATGGACCGCGGCATAGAGACCGCATTAGATGCGTTCAACTTCTCCCCTGTTCCGCCTGAACAGATAGATGATGAATTTCGTTGCATCCCAGAAGTACTGATTGACGACAACGCGGGTAACACCCTCGAAGAGCTAATCGGTCCTGATAAAACCCCTTGCTTTACCGTCAGACGTGCTGCCGTTCAAGGCAATTTCCCGCGTAAACAAGATGCTTTTTTCATAGGGGTAGTAACCCAAGGAAGTGGTGTTTTGCGAGCAGGAAATGAAGTTACCCAATTAAATCAGTGGGATCGCTTCTTTTGTCCAGCAAACGTTGAAGATTTCCAATACGAATCTGAATCGGGAATGACTGTACTGGAATGCTATCCAGGAAGTGACAAAAAATAACAATAAAATAAAAAAGTTGACTTAGCTATGTTGCGAAAGTGAGTAAATAAGTTGCGATTAGGCAGCGAAATCATAGCTAAAATCGACTTTATTATAAATCCGGGTTACTCGAATATCTGGGAAGCATAAATCCTAGCGAGAGTTGCGTGGTAATAAAGCAGCGCCCATTGCGCAACAACCGGAGTCATCATAATGACAGAGGTACCACAAATGGATCATCCGAACAAAAAGTCTTTTAAACAAAAGTTTGCCCAAGGACTGGCTCTTTTTCTACCCGGTATTTTCTTACTGGGATTCAACATTGGCACCGGCAGTGTTACCGCAATGGCAAAGGCAGGCGCTGAATATGGCATGTCATTATTGTGGACCATCATAGCCTCCTGTTTATGTACTTTTTTCATGATTAACTTGTATGGTCGTTATACCTTAATCACTGGCGAAACGGCTCTTCAAGCATTTAGGAAGCACATCCACCCAGGTGTCGGCATTTTCTTCTTAGTGGCACTAACCTTTGGTGTATGTGGCAGTGTAATGGGTGTAATGGGTATAGTGGCCGATATCTGTTATGAATGGTCAAAATCTGCTATCGATGGTGGTATTGCGCCTATTTACTTTGCTGGATTTTTTCTAAGCTTGGTTTATTTCATATTTTGGAATGGTAAAACCGAGTTTTTCGAGCGTAGCCTCGCGGTTATTGTCGCCATAATGTCGGCGTGTTTTTTAATAAACTTCTTTATCATGATGCCGCCTCCAATGGAGATTCTAAAAGGCTTAATACCCAGTATTCCAGAAGTGACATCAGCTACCGACAAGGGGCCATTTTTAGTCATCGCCTCAATGATTGGCACCACTGTTTTTTCCGGTTTATTTATTATCCGCACCACCTTGGTAAAGGAAGCGGGCTGGACCTTGGCTGATTATAACAAACAACGTAATGACGCTATTTTCTCGGTATTTCTGATGTTCATCATTAGTGCATCCATTATGGCTGCAGCCGCGGGCACCTTATTCGTTGAAGGTATTGGTTTATCCAAAGCATCTCAAATGATAGGTATTTTAGAACCACTAGCGGGAACCTTAGCGACCTCAATATTTGCGTTTGGATTGATAGCAGCTGGCGTGTCCTCACAATTTCCTAATATATTGATGCTACCTTGGCTGTTGTGTGACTACACCGGCGCAGAACGCGATATGACCCTAGCTAAATTCCGTATCATGGTATTTGTTATTTCACTGCTTGGCTTAGTTGTACCGATTTTTGATGCACGCCCGGTGTTTGTGATGATTATTTCCCAAGCGTTTAACGCCGTTATCTTGCCAGTTACCGTAGCTTGTATTTTCTATCTGGGTAATCGCAAGGATTTAATGAAAGAGCATGCTAACAGTTGGATAGCCAATGTCATTCTTGCCGCGATTTTACTGTTTTCAATCTTCACGTCGGCAATTGGCATAAAAGGAGTTTGGCAATTAGTGGTTGCTTAAAACCGAACCGTTATATTTGCCTTAAAAAGCCAACTAGTTAGTTGGCTTTTTTTGTACATTGCAAGCTACTGAGATCTCATTCTCATATTCTCAGTTTCCATGCGAATTTTGCGAAACTCAGAGCTTTCTTTCCACTGTGGCCAGCGATTCGAATCGCCTAGATCTCGTATAATCGAGTGGAATAATTCGATGTCTTCAACCGCACCGCGTAAATCCCAATCGTCACTCCAAGCATCACAGGTTTGGTGATAACAATTTCCGGTATAGTCGGCAATCCATTGATCGCCCGCAGCACGTCCTCCATCTATCAAATCAGCTCCACCGGCTATGCCCATTATCAACAAAACAGGTACGCCTTGACGGGCCAATGAGAAGTGGTCTGCACGGAAAAACAAACCATTTTCAGGCAAATTTTCCGGTGTAACCACGCGAGACTGCAATGCCGCTGCGCGAGCAAGATCATCTTCAAGATCACTTTGACCTTCACCAACCAAAATAACATCTCTAGCTGGACCCGCTGTTTGTAAAATGTCTAAGGTAAAGTTGGCGACGGTATAATATAGAGGATAAATGGGGTTCGAGGCATAAGCGGCAGAACCTAATAATCCACTCTCCTCAGCAGTCCAAACTGCAAACACCACACTTCGCGCCATAGGCGGTCCAGCTTTAAGCACGCGAGCCAATTCAATTACACCAGCGGTGCCAAGTGCATCATCATTAGCTCCTGGACGAACAGTGCGGCCCAATTCATCCGGCTCTCCTTGACCATAAGCATCCCAATGAGCAGATACCATTAAGGTTTCGTCTTGTTGAGTGGTTCCTGGCAATCGCGCCAACACGTTTTGTGAATTAATATTATCCATTGAGACCGTAAAGTCAGCTGATAATCTCGCTTCTGGCAGTTCAAAAGCACTAAAGTCATCTGAACGAGCTAGTTTGCGCTGTTCGTCTAAATCTAAGCCAACAGCGTTAAACAATGCTGTTGCAGCGTCGTAATGCAGCCAACCTTGCAGCAAAGGAGGCAAAGGGCCATTGGTTTCAGCCAAGGTAAACTGTTCACCGGCGGAAGACGATGCCACATTCCAACCGTAACCCGCAGCCTTGTCTTCATGAATAACTAACGCAGCTAATGCACCTCGTCTCGCAGCTTCTTCATATTTGTATGTCCAACGACCATAATATGTCATGCGTTTATTGCCAAACCGGCCAGCAACGGCTTCATTTGGTGCAGCTGAAAAGTCGGGATCATTGACTAAAAAGACCGCAACTTTGCCGGTTAGGTCAATATCAGCAAAATCATCCCAGTTACGTTCAGGTGCATTCACCCCATATCCCACAAATACCAAAGGGGCATCTTTAATACTTGCTTTGTCGACCGCACGAGCAGTGCTAATAGCCACATCACTTCCCTGCCGCCATGTTTGATCAGTGTTTGCTACTTTTATATTCAGTGAACCGCTGGAGTCTAACTGTGTATGCACCAGCGGTACCGACTGCGTCCAGCCACCATCAGTGCCGCCGGGTTCCAAACCCAGAGATTGAAATTGCTTAATTAAATAGGCAACAGTTTTTGCCTCTCCCGGTCCTCCAGGAGCGCGACCTTCAAACTCCTCTGAAGCTAGTACTTTGACAATGTCAGAAAGATGTTGGCTATCAATCGAATTAGAGGGCTTTTGTGAGGCAGTTTCATTAGCGCTATCTTGAACTGATTTAGGCTCAGTTGAATCGGAACAAGCACTGATTCCGACGATTAAGGTTAAGCTGAAAAACAATTGGGTAACGAGCTTCATAAATATTATTCCGACAAAATTAAAAGATGAGCAGTAAGCTGTTTTGCTATAGCTGTTCTTTACTGGAACGCGAATCCCATCGCATAGTGCGGTCAATGCAGTCACTAGAGTATAAAAACTCTGTTGATACTAAGGGCCATAGTGGTTCTCGAGTATATCATTATTTACAATTTTTTAGTGGGTGCGACATAATAGTCTTTTCAAACTTAATAAAATTAGGTCTTCTATTATCTGCATTTCGACGTAAAGTAATTTTATTAGCATAAGTTTTTACCTAGGATGATGTCTGGTAGCAAGCTGACCGTTATTTAAGCAGTCGCTAAGTAATATGCTGTAGTTTGCTTGCATTTAAATCAACCATAGAATTAATAGGCGCAGAGATGATTCAATCATATTTACCATCTAACAAACTGGGATTAAAAGCACTTGGGTTAAGCCTGTTTTCTCTTTTTTGTGGCGTATCTGAAGCTGAACCATCCAAGCTTACTAAAACGACTGAAAATAGTTTGGTGTCGGTTGAACGCTACCCAGCAACTAGCCCAAATCACAAAGTTCCACAATTCAGTGTCGATGCGAGCTGGCCCAAGATGCCAGCAACTTGGTTAATGGGACAAGTACCAGGTCTAGCCGTAGATAAACAGAATAACGTGTGGATTTTACATCGCCCTAACTCACTTAGTGGCTTAGATTTAGGTTTAACCAACAACACAGGCTTATGTTGTGAAGCTGCCCCACATGTTATGCAATTTTCACCAGATGGAGAATTACTTCAGGCTTGGGGCGGTCCAGAACTAGCGCCGAGTTTAGCCGGAACTAATCAATGGCCCGCTACCGTTCACGGCCTTTACGTTGATGAAGATAATACAGTTTGGCTTGGTGGAAATGGCAAAGATGACCACGTTGTATTGAATTTTACCGCGCAAGGGGAATTTATTCGTCAGTATGGCCAACGTGGTAAAACCGATGGAAATTTGAGCCAAGATGCCTTGGGTAATCCAGCTGATATTTTCCATAACAGCATCAATGATCAAGTATTTATTGCCGACGGTTATATCAACAAACGAATTACGGCTTTTGACACGAATGACAACAGTTTTGATCAATTATGGGGAGCTTATGGTGGCGAACCTGGAGGCGGAACAAGACAAGGGGCATTCGACGTTTCACAAGCCACCAGCAACAGTGAAAACACCAGCACTAAAGCAAAAAGTTTTGGCGACATTGTGCATTGTGTAACACAGTCAACTGACGGCAAAATTTATGTTTGTGACCGACGAAATAATCGTATTCAAGTATTCGAAGCTGATGAAGAAGGAAAAATTCAGTTCATTCAAGATGTTATTATCGCTGGAGATACTGGTGGCTTAGGAACCGCGTCAGATATCGACTTTTCACCTGACAACAAGTACATGTACGTCGCCGATATGATGAATGGACGCATATGGATTTTGTGGCACGACACCTATGAAGTGTTAGGCAGCTTTGGACGTCCCGGACGCTATCCTGGCCAATTTACCTGGCTTCACAGCGTAGTTGTAGACAGCGATGGTAATTTATATACCTCAGAAGTAAGCACAGGCAGACGGGTGCAGAAGTTTGTGTTCACTGGGTTTGCTGGCGATTAGTGGCCTAGGCGAATAATACTGTTTTTACACTGGATACTATCAAGCTTGCCCATGCAGATAAGGAGCAAGCTTGATAAATTTCAAGAGATTAACTGCTTAGTTGGCTTTCAGCGTAAGTGTTACACCACTTTCAGCACTGGCTAAATGTTGGCGACTGTTGAGTAAAAACAGTCGGTTGGGATCAATACTTCCGTTTTCACTTAAAAACATTTTTACCGATTTGGCCCTATCTTCAGCAAGTTTAGCTAATTCATGGCGAGGAACGTTGATAGTGCTTCGAACTTGATTGTACATCGCAATCATCAACGCTTGCTCTAATTGCTCCTCTGGAACGATTTTCTCGCTATCTCCTTCTTGCAATCTCGCCTTTATCAGCTTTCTTTGTTCTTCAATCTCTTTATTTGTAGCTGTAGTGAACAGGGTTCTTAAGGCATCTGCAATTGGACCTGAAAGTGGCACTGTAGATGGACTAAAACCTTCAGGAAGAGATGTTTGTTTGGAAATTTCCAGAAGGTTGGCTTGTAACTTTTGCTCAGCCAACTCATAAGCATCCGTCACTTCGTTCACCGAGCCTTCAATATCGACTTTCAGCCCCGGACGTTTTGCCAAGGCTGCTGCTAAGGTTTGAAGGGTTTGCGAAGCCGCTTCGTTGAGCTCAGCAGAGCCATCGGCAAAGGTCACTTTATTCAGCTCATCTTCACTACCGACTAAATTTGCCAATAAGGAAAAAGGGGCTGTCACCGCTTTAGTGATGATATTGCCAAGGGCTTTGAATATGATTGAACCAAAACCGAAGCTCGGGTTATTTAAGTCTCCAGATACTTCCATTCCCAGATCAATAACGCCGTTAGAGTCCTGTAATAATGCAATGGCTAAGGATAGGGGCAGATTAACCGCCTGCTCCGAATTAGTTTTGCGCCCCAAGGTGAGTTGGTCGATAACGATCTTGTTGTCACCCACTAGCTGGTTATTTTCGAGCTTATATTCCACATTTAGTGACAGTAATCCTTTATCAATAAAGTGCCCCATATAAGTACCTGAATAGGGATTAACTGAGGTCAGTTCTGCACCGTCAACAGAGAAATTTAAATCCAGATAAATCTGTTCAATAAGAGGGTTAACTTCCCCTTTTAAAATCACTGGTGCGTAACCATCAATTTTACCCATTAAGTTAACATTTGCAGTGGTATCTGGCGTGGAGGAAAGTGACTTTATGTTTCCGTTCAATGCCTCTATACCTGATGCAAAAGGGGCTCTTAAAGAATTATCTTCGAAATAAGCACTGCCATCATTGATACTAATATCGTCAATCCTTATGGCGATGTTATTAGAGGCAGATTGAGTATCTTCAGTCCCTTCTTGCGCCGCTGACTCTGGTGGTGAAGCATCATCTGCAACCAGCGCGGAATCAGCCTCGGTTGAAGCATTTTGCACCAGAAGGTCGCCAATATTCGTTTGTTTGTCTTTGTGAATAATGAACTTGGTGTAGGGTTTATCGAACATGACAGCTTGTACTGAAAGTTGATTTTCCAGTGACTGATATTGAATACCTTGGATATTCATATCCTGCCATTTAAGTAAGGGTTGTTGTTGCAGTCCGTCAATCACCGTCAGGTTGGCGATATTGGCATCGCCTGTGAAAGTGATTGGACTCGCAGTTCCAGCATCAAATGTCCCTGAGATCCCCACGGCCCCATCTTGCAAGGTCGCGTTTACATAGGGAAGTAAATAGGATTGAAGTTGGCTTAACGCAAACTGTTTAATATCAAAAGAACCAGAAACTTGCTCAGAAGCTACGTTGACTTTCCCATCGCTACTAAGGTAACCAGAAGCTTGTTCAGGATACCCCCTAACCTCGCCACCGACTCCTAAGTCTAGGCTATACTCGATAGGTAGCTGAAAACTTGTATCAACAACACCAGTGGCGGCATTTAAATCAAAAACTCGCCAATGCATGCCCTTAGAAACATGACTTTCATTGATCTGAAAATCCCCATTATTTAGCGCGAAAGATTGCAAAATGACTCGCCAGTTGGATTCATCAATTTGACTCGTTTGAGTATTGACTTGCTGCTCAGCTAAAGAAGAGGTTTGTTTTGTCGTTGCGATTGATGATGGCATAAACATAGCTTGTAAATCCAAGCCTTGCTCATCAAGGTTTCCGTCAATCCAGGGTTTACTAATAATAACTTCAGCCACATCAATTTGTTCTGTGTCTGTGTCCAAACTAAGGTCGTGTATGTTGATTTCGGCCACTGTAATTCTTGGCTGAGTTAAATCGGATATTGTCAGTTCAGATAAAGTAAGCTGCGTATTATTAGCCTGAAAGCGAAGACTTTCTTGTCCTTCTGATAAATGATAATCCCCGTAGAAATCTAATAATCCATTTGTCAGCCTTGCTTCAATGACATCATTTGATAAAGGCCACAAAGGTGCAAGGGCTATCGCCGACAGTGCTATATTGCCTTTGATCTCAAAAGGTGCCAATTGAACTTGACCAGCGAACCCAATGGAGCCGCCTTCAGAGGTTTCAATCTTAACGTTATAATGATTGTCTTCGGTTGCGGTATTTTGTTGTTCAGTTAGTTTAAATGTCGCTGCGCGGGTGTCGAAATCGGTTACTTCAAAAGCCAGATTCGGAAAAATAATATTGGTATTGGATACATCATCAGAAAATCGAATCTGTCCGCCCTCAAGACTCACTCTATTCACACGAAGAGGAGGAATTTCAGTCTGTTCTTTTTCGACGGGTTTTTTTTCAGCATTGGCTTCATTTAGACTATCAATAATGTCAGAAAAGTTAAATTGAGCCTGTTCACCTTCGGCGAGTCTAGCTATATGCCCATAAGGCTCGATGATAGATAAGTGTTCCAAAGTCGGTGTGAAATGTAGCAAGGTTTGCCAAAAGCTAGCATCCACTTCAAATAGCGAAACGTTAACAAAAGGTTGGTGACTTTTATTTTCTTCAATAACCAAATTGGAAACGCGAATACGCAGTAAAAAAGGATTTATTCTCACTTTTTCAATACTGACAACACGCTGCAATTTGTCACTTAATAATTGCGCTAATTGGGATTGCAGAATCCATGGCGTTAGCACACCCAAAATAAGAGCATAAGTGAGATATGCGCAAAGCAAATAAGTGGTTATTCGCAACCACTTGGGCTGTTTACGAAATGCTGATGGTAAATTTCTAAGGGACATAATAATGATTTTATAATATTGCCAAAGCCTCTTAGATAGCCTTAGCATTTTAAAGTTGCGTGAGCACTGTAAACAAATTGCGCGTTACAAATAGCCTGAGAGTAGTAAAAACCTGAACTTATAAACAGCGAGTAACATCTTGGATTACAACAATATCCACTAGGACCTTACGCGAAAGTGTTGCCCGCTAGACGTTACCCACAAATAAAATGATTAAAGTGCGGTCATTATGTTGCCTAAACCAGACTGCAACAAAGATAGCGTATCTTCTTCTTCACTAAAGTAGCTATTAATTTGCGCAATAAAGTTGGCAATCATATCAGTATCTAAACCAAGCGCTTCAAATTGCTGTTTTAATTCATTAATTGCACTCAAAGATGAACTGTATTCAGAAGCTTTGTTAAGTAAACCAGAAACTGATGAACTGTTAGAAGATGAATCCGAAGTTAATGTGGGAACGTTTTCTAACAACGAATCCAAACCAGGAATAGATTGCGCAAGTTGAGTGTAATCAGTTCCTGAAAGGTTGTTTTTAGCATAATCAAAAATCGAAGCTAAGCCACCTTCCGACTGTGTTTCAGATACTCCTAGGTTATCAGAGACCAAACTAACTAAACTTGAAACATCAAGTGATTGAGTCTGTTCTGACGACTCAGACTGGGTAGACTCGTTATTGATAGTCGCAGTGTTACCTAATAACCCCTTTAATTTATCCACAGTATCGTTGGCTGATACGTTAGTAGAAATAGTCAGTGTCGTGATGAGTAAAGCTAATAAAGTTTTCATTTAATATTCCTTTAATTCAAGCCCATTTTTTACGTTCAAACATGTAAAAAAACACAACTTGCTTTTTATGCATGTTATGTCCTGAGAATTTAAGTTGGTTTAGTTTCTTAATGTATGGATATTTCTAGCGCAAATTTTAACATGATTTGACGGCTGATTCTTTACCAGAAGTGTAAAGATTGTCTTTACAAAACAGTCTATTTTCCACTCATAAATTCATGGTTAACCGCCGAGGTGCTTATACTAAATAAAAACCCTCACCTGTAGCATGGTCTTTAGTCCATGGAAGGTCGTTGCGCGGGGTTAAAACACCCGCCTACAAGAGCCATTCTTCCCGTAGCATGGTCTTTAGGCCATGGAAGGTCGCGCAACTGCGCGGGGTTAAAACACCCGCCTACAAGAGCCATTCTTCCCGTAGCATGGCCTTTAGGCCATGGCATAACCGTGTACCCGCCTCCAACAGTTCAGCAAACCAAAATTATTAGCAATAGTGAATTATTGAATTATTGAATTATTGAATTATTGAATTATTGAAGCAATATTTTGGCTTTTATATTTTAAAAAACCTTCACTGATTGACTAATTTTTTAACGCCTTTCTCTTCTTATAAATTTTGACAAGCCATTAACAATGTGTATATATTAGCCACTTAGTTGATAAATCAAGTAATAATTAACGCTATTAATCCACTAAAACCCAAGATTCAAAGCGCATTCTTGGATAAGACTTTACTGTTCAGATATAAAAATTCTAATAATTAAGAAGGTATTGAAACATGAGACACCATAAACTAGCCCTCGCCATTGCAACAACCTTGAGCTTGGGCTTATCGTCCATTTCTTATGCACAAGAAGATAGTGTTTTTGAAAAAATTCAAGTCACTGCAAAGAAAAAATCACAAGATTTACAAGACGTAAGTGTCTCTGTTACCGCTTTTTCTGGTAATGCCCTTCGTGAGCTTAACATGACCGATAGTGTTGATATCTCTGCGCAAACCCCAGGGTTAAATATTGGTACACCGGTTGGAGAAGGTAATAACCCTTCAATTTCTCTGCGTGGTGTAGGGCTTAATGATTTCAATGATAACAATGAAGGACCAATAGCAGTATATCGCGATGAAGTATATCAATCAGCGATGCCAGGTCTAACCTTTCAGCTATTTGACTTAGAGCGAGTAGAAGTACTAAGAGGACCTCAAGGTACTCTATATGGTAGAAACGCAACCGGTGGTTTAGTCCACTTCATATCCGCAGAACCAACCGAAGACACTGAAGTTTTGTTTGATGTTACCGTTGCACAATACAATCAAATTAAGACGGAAGCGGCAGTAGGTGGCAGTTTAACTGACTCTATACAAGGAAGATTAGCGATTGCTACCAACAATCACGACGGCTATGTTGAAAATAGAATTGGTAAAGATGCAAATGAAGCTGACAGCCGAGCTTATCGCTTACAGTTAAACTTCAATATTACTGATGATTTTTCCGCACTGTTTAATATTCATGGTGGTAAATCTAATACAAATGCTCCTCAATACCAGCATTTGGCATCGGATGACGGGACTGGAAATACAACCTCAGATTTTTACGGGTATGCCGATAACGATGGAGATAACTTTGCTGGTGAATATAATCGACAAGGCGTGTTAGATATAGACTCAGATGGTGCCTCTTTAAAGTTAAACTGGGAAAATACTAATTATACGTTTACCTCTATCACAGCAATAGAGAATGTAGAAAAACTACATCAGGAAGATGCCGACGTCGGTCCTTATAGTGGACTAGTTCCTCAATTTTCATCGAAAAATGAACAATTCAGTCAAGAGTTTAGATTAAGTGGTTCGGCAGAATCGTTCGATTGGATTGCAGGCGCCTATTATTTTGAAAATGAAGTCACAGGTGCTCTTGATTTAGATATTAACTATCCAGGCCCTCTCATCGATGCCATAACAGGCGCACCAGAAGGCACATTTGGCTCAGATCTAGTGCTTTTTGTGAATTACGATATTGACTATGATCAAGATACGGAATCCTATGGCCTTTTTGGACAAATCGAAACACCACTAACCGATAAGCTGACCTTAACCCTTGGTTTACGTTATACATCAGAAGACCGCAGCATGGATTATCAAAATCTAGCGACAACAAAACCTGACGCTGTTGTAAACTCATGTCTTATTCCAGCCGGAGATGTTTGTGGTTTAGTCGGTGATTCAAGTTACCCTGGTACAGATTATTATTTTAACTTTACTGATCAAAATCCGACTGCAGCAGACCTAACAAGTATCGACGATGATAATATCTCAGGCCAAATTGGGCTGGACTACAAAATTAGCAAAGATACCTTAGTATTCTTCAATATCGCTAATGGCTTTAAAAGTGGTGGGTTCAATGGCGGCTTTCTCGACTTCACCGATGGCGTAACCGAAGAAGACGTAGCGTTTGACTCAGAAGAACTGACAAGCTATGAAGCTGGCATAAAAACCACCTTGGCCAGTGGCGATGTAAGAATTAACAGCAGTATCTTCTATTATGATTATAAAAATTATCAAGCTTTGACATTCGCTGGCTTAAGCCAATTTATCAATAATTCCGATGCGAAATTGCAGGGCCTAGATGTAGAAGTTACGTGGGTGCCTGGTGATGATTGGGATATTAAGCTTGGAGCTAGTTTACTGGATACAGAAATTGAAAGTGTGGTTGTGCGCGGTGTAGGCACAGTAGAAGATCGCGAAATGGTACTTGCGCCCAAGTATACAGTTAACGGTATAGTAAGATATCAGGCGACTGAGAAGATCTCTGCTCAATTGGATTTCAATCTCCAGAGTGAGCAATTCTTCGACATCACAAATAGCGATATATCGAAAGAAAAATCATATACCGTTTTTAATGCGCGTCTTGGTTATCAAATAAATGATAACTGGAAGGCTTCGGCTTTTGTTAAAAACTTAACCGATGAAGAATATAGAGTGTACTCATTTGATTTCACGCAAAGTGCTGGCTTTATCCAAGAGTTTTACGCCAGACCAAGATGGATGGGTGTAAACATTCAATATAATTATTACTAAAAAGGACGTAAATAATAGATTTGAAAAACGATATATTAACGGGTGATGTTTGATAACTTCAAAACAAGATCGGTTCACCCGTTAAATCGCAAATAAATAAAACATAGCTGCGGTTAGGATTAAAACAATATGTTTATGAACATAAAGCTCTCCAAAATACTACTAAATAGCGTCGTAATTTCAGTATTTGTGACTGGTTGTACAACTAGTTCAGATATGACGCAAGAAGAACCAATGGTCAACTCAAATGCGACGCAAGACAGTGCCACAAGCACTATAAAAGTAGACCCCAGTTTACCTCCGTTACCAATCGAAAAAACCGGTAAAATCGAAGTTTTGCCAGCCAAGTACCCTGAAAGCTGGATGTTTGTAGACGAATCAAGTTTTACCAGTATGTTCGGCGGCAAAGTCATCATTTTAGACATAAATGAGCCGAAACAATCCAAACGAATAAAAGGAACAGCAGATAAAAATTTATTAGGTAATTTTGCTGCTGCAAAAACACGACCTGAATTCTACATTGTAGAGTCTTTTCACTCTCGCGGTAGTCGAGGCCCGAAGATAGATGTGCTCGCTATATATGACAAAGTGACCCTAACACCAATCAAAGAAATCACTTTAGAACATACTCGACTGCAGTCTCTGCCAAGACGAGATGCTGTCACATTGTCAGCTGACGAGAAATTTCTCTATATCGCTAATTTTAGCCCTGCAGCATCTTTCACAGTGGTTAATTTAGACACCCACGAGGTTGTTGGAACAGTAGGAACTCCAGGCTGTGTTTTGCCCTTCCCCACTGGAAAATATAGCGTGACATCAATATGCAGCAATGGCAGTTTGCTGACCACAATCTTAGATGAAAATGGCCTAAAGTCTTCTCAACAACGAGTCGCTCCATTTTTTGATACCGATAAAACACCTATTTTTGAACGCCCCGCATATATCGATAATATCGCCTACTTCCCTAGTTTCGAAGGCGAAATTCACGCAATCGATTTATCTGCCGAAGTAGCTACTTACAAAGGAAAGTGGAGCCTTGTTACTGAGCAAGAAAAAGCAGCAGGTTGGAGACCAGGGGGATTGGCCATTGCCGACACTGATGAACAAGGCTTAATGTATGTGGTAATGAATCCTAACGGATTCGATGGCTCACAAACCCATGGCGGCGAGCAAATATGGGTATTTGATGTTAAAACTCAATCGCGTATTGCTGTAATCGATGCACCTAACTGGGCGGTATCCGTTGCCGTAACTCGAGGTAAAGATCCTATGTTGGTGGTCTCTAACGCTGAAATGAATCTAGACATTATTAACCCAAGAACTGGCAAGCTTATTAAAACCATAAGTGACTTTGGCAACATCACCCCACTTGTCATTCATAAGGCTTACTAATGAACCTGTTAAACTTTTTATCCGATGCTATTGTATTGTTCTTTATGTGGCTGTTTATACGTGCCGCCATACATAAATTACAAACCGATAATGCCGAATATTACCAACAGACCTTTGCCGATTATGGTTTTACTCAAACAAAGATAGCATCTACATTACGTTACACTCTGGGCTTTTTAGAATTAGTTATTGCAGTGGCTCTAATCTTTGATGGGAGCCGCACAAGTGCCTCAATTGTTGCAGCGTTACTGTTAAGTGCTTACCTCATTGGCATGACTATTCAGCTAATTCAAGGTAAACGAAATATCAGTTGTGGATGCAGTGGCCCAAATTCTCACTTAAAAGTCAGTTGGTCTTTGATAATAAGAAATGCGCTATTAGTGCCACTGGTATTAACCTGCACAATACCCTCTGCCGGCTTTGCATCCTCCCTATGGTTCGCCGTACTCATGACGGGGGCGTTTCTAATTTTAACTTATTCTTGCGTTGAGAACTTAATCGCTAATGCGCAAAAAATTTCAATATTGAGGGCCCACTAATGGACTTTATTACTGTTTCAAATAGCGTGTTGTGGATAATTGTTATTCTACAATCGATTGTAATATTTGCATTAACTCGCCAAGTAGGCGTGCTGTTTGAGCGCGTAGCACCCGCAGGGGCGCTAGCTATCAATCAAACATTAGAAGTGGGTGCTCCTGCACCTAATTTAAGTCTTCAGACATTAGCCTCTACCTTGGTGGATGTGGGCGGGAAATCGAAGACTAACAAATCTCAATTAGTCTTCTTCGTTTCACCCGATTGTCCTGTATGTAAGAGTTTATTACCCGCACTGAAATCTGCCGCTAAATCTGAAAGTGCCTGGATTGATTTAATCCTAGCTAGTGACGGAAAAACACAAGACCACGCCGGTTTTGTGAAGCAATATGGACTTTCTGATTACCCCTACATAGTGTCTGAGTTGTTAGGGAAATCTTACGGTGTAGCTAAACTACCCTATGCGGTGGTTATCGATGAATTGGGCAATGTTGCATCTATGGGGATCATCAATTCCAGAGAGCATTTAGATAGCTTATTTGAAGCTAAAGAGCGAAAAATAGCGTCAATCCAAGATTTCATGCAAGGCCAACAAGCCGAAGAACAGTTTGTGGAGGTTAAATAAAATGAAATTTTTAGACCGAATGTTTGAAAAAAAGGCACGTGAGTTAGCACAAACCAACGGAAGACGAGGATTGCTTAAAAAGCTTGGAGCGACTTTAGTAGGTGCAAGTGCTATTCCATTGCTTCCCGTTGCCAGAGCAGCCGAACCAAAAGGACTCCCGCAAGAAGTCGGCGATCCTGGTAGCTGTGACTATTGGCGCTATTGTGCAGTAGACGGATTTTTGTGTGAATGTTGTGGTGGCTCGACTAATTCTTGCCCTCCTGGTACTGAAATGTCACCTATTACCTGGATTGGCACTTGTACTAACCCTGTGGATGGCCGTAATTATGTGATTTCTTACAACGATTGCTGTGGCAAAACTCAGTGCAATACCTGCTTATGTCAACGAGACGAAGGCGACCGCCCATTATATCGTTCAGACAAATCTAACGACGTGAACTGGTGTTTAGGTGCTAGCAGTTCTGTGTATCACTGTTCAACCGCAATCGTGGTTGGTATCGCGTTTGATAAGTAAATGCAGATGAAAAAACATCTTAGTCGTCTGCTGTGGTTTTGTTGTTTATTTGGCTTTACTTGCAATGCCGAAGAGGCCATTAATGAAGCTAGAGCATTGTTTAACTACCAAATGTTATGCCAAGGCTGTCACGTCGGTGATGGCAGCGGAGGAAAAGATGTGCCCAATATGAATGGCGCAGTTGGGATATTTTTAAATAGTGCCGAAGGACGTGAATACCTGATTAAAGTGCCCGGCGCAGCCAATAGTGCGTTGGACAATAAGGAGCTTGCGGAATTGATGAACTGGATGCTCCCTATTATGGGAAAAGACAGTGTTCCAGATGACTTTGTGCCCTACACCGAACAAGAAGTCGAAACATTACGACAAGAACCATTAATGGAAGTTGTTGAACATAGAGCTAAGGTGCTGAACCAAATTATAACCAACAGCACATCAGCAACCACAATAAATTAAACACTTTTTGAGTAAAAATAATGATGAAAATCTCCTTAAAAAACGTGTCTCTTAATATATTTTTATTAGTCAGTTTTTGTTTATTAACTGCACAAACTTCTGCCGCCGATAATATCGAAACCTTAACCGCTAGCTGTGTTGCCTGTCATGGTGAAAATGGCGTGGCGGTCGCTAACGAATGGCCAAGCTTAGCAGGGCAAAAACAAGGTTACCTTTTAGCGCAACTAAAAGCATTTAAAGATGGAAGCCGAGAGAATATGCTTATGACCGGCCTTTTAGATACTATGTCGGAGCAAGATTTAGCCAAAATAGCCGCACATTATTCTAGCCTATCATTTGAAAAACCGCAGGCAGTACCAATTAATAAAGACGGCCAAAATGTACGCGCCAATTGCATTTCATGCCACGGCATGACTGGGCAAACCATTAACGATACCTGGCCTAATTTAGCCGGTCAAAATAAAGGTTATCTTTTACAACAACTTAAAGACTTCAGTAGCAACAAAAGACATTCAATCATTATGAACGTAATTGCTAGCGAGTTGACCGAACAACAAATGAAAGATGTTGCCGAGTATTATGAACAAGTAGGTACGGTGCAATAAAGTATGCAACATATTCCGTCAAGAAATAAAATCTAGAACCTCCATAACAATGCTAGTGTTTTTCACCATTTAATTGATGCCCAAAAACAAAATAAAGGTGAAGAAACGATTCTGGTATGTTCTTTTTACTTATAGGTGAATAGGTGAATAGGCGATGAACTCAGTAAATTAGGCAAGCGTTCATAATCAATCAGTGTTAATACTTATTTGTGTCAATGTTTTTAACAGATTACTTAGCTCGCTATACAAACAAAATCTAAGTATTTGATATTTAATAATTTAAATAGTAGTTCATTTTATGCTTAGTTAAGATTGGATAGTTAAATTATGAACTTCACTTATAAAGAGAACATATAAAATGAATAAATTAATAGCTGGTCTAAGTTTTATCTTTTTCAGTAGTTTTGCTACTGCAACCATTATCAATTTTGATGCTGACGCAAATGGTGTGGCGATTGCGGCTAATACACCTATCACCAATCAATATCAAAGCCTTGGTGTGACCTTTGCTGGTTTTGAAGATGGCGTTTTAGCTGACATTGCGGCGGCCCCCGATCCAGACGGCGTGACTGCCCCAAGCTCACCTAATGTATTAACGAACTGTGCTAATGCAACTTCGACATGTCCAGGAAATCGTGCTGATATAGTGGAGATTTTATTTGCATCTAGTGCTTCGAATATATCTCTAATGCTTGATACTTTAGGTAGTTCATCAGTTACCTTTAACTTATTTGATATGAATGATTTATTGATTGAAACTCAGTCTATTACCTCAGGATTATTCTCTGCTTATGTTCCTGTCTCTTTTGCCGCCACGGGCGTTAAAAGAATTGAAGGTCTTCAGCCCGCTGATGGTTGGGCATGGGCTATGGACGATTTGAGCTTTGATGCTGCAGACGTACCCGAACCTAGTAGCTTAGCACTTATGTCTTTAATTGTACTTTGCCTAGGTTTCGCTCGTAAAAGAGCCAGCTAGAAGATTCTTTACAAGGTTAGCTATCAATTAATTTGATCGCTAACCTTATTACTTTTGCCCCCATCGAGCCCACTATTATTAGTTATTACATCGAAGCTTTGTCAAAATATCTGTTCTAAATTTCAGGCACAAAAAAAAACAACATGTAGCATGGTCTTTAGGCCATGGCATCAAACGACAACCGCGAGGCTAAAGCACCCGCCTACAAAAGTGAGCTTTTCATCATTTCTGGGGGCAACCTCAAATTTCAGACACAAAAAAACAACATGTAGCATGGTCTTTAGGCCATGGCATCAAACGGCAACCGCGAGGCTAAAGCACCCGCCTACAAAAGTGAGCTTTTCATCATTACTGGGGGCAACCTCAAATTTCAGGCACAAAAAAACCACCTGTAGCATGGTCTTTAGGCCATGGCATCAAACGACAACCA
>NZ_BAABWR010000028.1:0-52448 GCF_040370605.1 Aliiglaciecola sp. NS0011-25 | reverse complement strand
ATCAAAAATTCTAATTTTCGCACCCATTAAATTGCTCCTAAGGGTTAATTTATCTCGTCAAATCGGTAGGTGACTAGTAATGACTGTCTATTTATTTTGTAATGACTGTCTATTTATTTTTAATTGTTCCAAAGCTTAATGAAACTCGCCAAATCAATAGATGACTAGTAATGACTGTCTATTTATTTTATTTTTTGTTGATGACTGTCTATTTATTTTTGATGACTGTCTATTTATTTTTGATGACTGTCTATTTATTTTTATTTATTTGGAGAAGTGATTCCAACCGCAATAGTGGCGTAGATAACCATACCTACATAGTGCTCTGCTCAGGCTAGATAAATAATTCTGGCCTAGCTTTTCTAACATTTATCTTTCGTTATTGGACTGCGTATTTGAAGTTACCTTAAATTTAAAAGCGCCACTTTAACCCAACAAACCTGATTAACAACACATTAACACTTGATTGAAATCTGTAAATCTGAAAATATTGGCATCTTAGAAATCAGTAATTTATATGGAAATAAAATGTTTCGGTTGTTAATCGTTTTTTTGTCGACTCTACTTCCCTTCGCCGCTCAAGCCACTTACTACAAAGAAGCAATTACTTTTAAGGATTTTAATAAATACAATTCACAACGTCTATTTATGTCGAATGCTCAAAGCAGCAATGGTTTTCCTTTAGATGAGACAAAAATAGTAGAAATCGAAAAAGGAAGTATTTTTTTTGGTTGCGATGAAACAGGCTTAAACCCTTGGGTACTATCAAAGGGAAAACGTACACCAACTCCACTATGGGAAAACACTAAAACCTTTAGTAGTTGCGGTAACCAGCCACATAGTAAATTATATAAAATCAATGAGAATGAAGTTGTATTTATACTGGGTAGTGATTCAACTTACTATATTACCGATGGCACTAAAGAGGGAACTAAAATTTGGGCATTGAACGAAACCATAAATAAGGAAAATTTAATAATAAGTTTTCAGGATATTAAACAACTATCCAATGGTAATTTCGTTTTTGATAGCGATCCATTCGAAGTGGCATTTTACGATTCAGCTGAAAAAGAGTTTTATGAAGTTTCAAAGACATTTTTTCCTTTTTCCGAGCGGGCTAGAGAGGCAATTATTAGCGAAGATAAAGTCATAGTGCTTAGTGATGAACACGTTTACATATCGGATGGGACACGTCAGGGGTTTAAACAACTTGAGTTTATTTCTTTAGATAAAATTAAAAACCTTTTATATAAAACTAAAAATGCGTTTTATTTTTACGAAGCCACTGATGATGCATTTTTACTATATGAGTTTGACCTACTTACTGAAGAATTTACCACTGTTTATGAGGGGCCTTGGATTAGTCTAAAACAACATTTTGGCGTTATAGAAGGAGAACAATCACTTTATTTTATAGCAATGCGAATTCAACAGGAAGGCGAAGGAGCCTGGCCGCTTCTTGATTTATATAAATTTGATACACAAAAATACAGCCTTACTCAGCTTTATGATGACCAACTAAAAACGCCTAAAGAGTTAAAAATTTATAACACGAATAATCATATTTTTATCAACAAAGTAAGTATCGATTCAATTAATGAGTATTTTAGTTTATCGAAAAAAACTGATGATTTAACGACGGTTGAAAACGTCAATATACCTACTAATTACAATCAATCTGGAAATGTTTTTTTAGGTAAATCAGAAAGTAAGGTCTATCTGTTTCCTCGTTTTAATGCCCTTCAAGGCGCGCTTATCACTATTTATGATTCCGAAAATAATACAATAACCAATAAAGAACTGACTACCGCTCCAGACAGAACAACAACATTCATGCACAATAACGAACTCTATCTTGCTCACGATACAGAATCAGCAACTATGCACGCAGGCTACTATGTTTATAACTCACTTAGTGAAGATATCGATTATGCTTTTACGATACACAAAGGGTTAACGAACAGTGGTTCCCGTGACAATAGAGACTTGAAAGCTTTCGATAGCTTTGTATCCGGCAGCGGTAGCTTCGGCAATAACCAATCTTCAGATCCTAACTACAACTATTGGCTGATGAATGAGGAACTATCAATGACTCCGGTGATGAATCAATCGTTAAGTGACGGCATTGAAATTACCTATGATATAACGATTGATTTAGTAATTGACGACAATCTTTTTTTCTCTGTTGGTTCTGAATTGAAAGATAGGAATACCTTTAAGTATAACTTAACTAGTCAACAACTAACTAAACTACATTCGACAATTCAATCCGACGATGATGACAATAAAATTAATCGCGTCATTGGTTTTAAAGACAATACTCTGTATGTGGAAACAAAAAGTCGAAAAGCAGGCTTAGTTAATATCAACGACTCACAAGTAAATTTACTTGAAACACCTGAATCATTTTATATGTTCAGTTGTGCAAATAAATTTTTATATATAAATAGACGGACTGAGCAAATATTCGAAGTTTTATCTTCGAGTGATATAAATAAAATAGCAGATCCCACCTCTTCTTATATTTTCTATGAATTAGGATTAGTGCTTATGCCTCATTCAACTAATCCACAAATATATGATTGTAATACGGAACGTTTTACTCCTTTAGACAAAACAACTGCAGGTAGAGAAATACCTAGAATATCTCCCAGTAGTTCCCTTGAAGTAAATAACGACTTATATTTCCAAAGTACTATTTCAACGCCATACGGTCATGAACTATATAGATACAATTCACAAAATAGAGATATAGATTATATAGGCAAATACGATGGGAGCTTTGATCGACTACATATTAATAGTACGGGGGTTTACTACAGTGAATTTAATTCAGAATCTAACGAAACTGTTATTTTCAAAATGATTAATAACACCTTAACTGAAGTGCAAAGGTATCCAAAAGAAATTAGATTTATTAAAACGCATTCCAAGGATGAAAAAGGTTGGCTTTTCTTTATGGGAACGGAGCTATCTGGCAGTACGAATACTAAGCTTTTCATTTATATGCCAGAACACAACAAAATTGTAGATTTAGATTTGTTCGCTAATGCACCAGTTTCAGAGTCAGAGTATGCACAGATTGGTATAGATCATAACGGTGATTGGGAATACCTCAATGGCTACCATTATATTGATTATCAAACACACTTGATTGGCAATGAGTTATTAATCCTTTCATCTACTTGTCTTGAGCAGTTGGCCATATTTAATAATAACCAGTGCACAAATGGTTTTGCTAACAATTTACCAGAGTCTTATATTACCCACGATGTAGAAGCCGTTGCCAATAAATATATTTATATTCCCACCCGAGCGACAGATTTAGACGGAGATAAACTAGAGTATTCCTTAGTGGGCGCACCTCAATGGTTAACTATTGACAGTCAAAGTGGCGATATCACCGGTTCCGTACCTAGTAATGCAAATACCGAAGATTATGAGATGGAGGTGGTTATCTCTGATGGTGAAGAAACAGTGAAAACCAATCAGTTTTCACTAAAAATTCAAGGTGATGAAAATCAATCGACACCTCCAACAACCACTACTCCCACAATATCTGATGGTGGAGGTGGCGGTGTTATTAGCTGGGTAACCTTTGCATTATTAATACTTTTCAGGGCCAGTAAATCAATGATAAAAACAACAAAAAGCGGGCATGATCTCAAAAACCTAGCAGCCAACTAAGCATTACTTTATTGCTATTCTTTGAGTGAAGTCATTCCAGCCGCAATAGTGGCGTAGATAACCATATGTACAAATTCGATACTTAATAAGTCGGGTTTAGCAAAGTCAGCCTTAACCTGTATGTGCTGACTTTGCCGTTACCCCATCACGAACCACGTAAAATTATTCATTTCTGTTGTAATGCTAATTGCCAATCAAACATAAAGTCTTGGTATACTCCCCACCAACTGCATGAATCGATACACATGCTGAAAGGAAAACTCCCTGTTTTTGTTTGTTCTGCTATTAACAACGTTGTTATGCCTTTAGAAGACTGTCCAGACACATATTGTAATACTATCTAGATAACGCTGACCGACCATACGAACTGAAACCGTGGTATAAGGAATCCAAACGAATTAATTCAATCCTTATACAAGTCAGTGAATGCATCTTCTATTTTGGCACATTTGAACTGGAATCCGCTTTCTTGCAATCGCATTGGAATAACTCTTTGACCATATATCAGTAAATCAGCCATTTCGCCCATTGCGAGTTTTAGTGCAAGCTTTGGAGTAAATAATATGCAAGGGCGATGCAATGCACTGGCGAATGCCTTTGAGAACTGTTTGTTGGTAACGGGCTCAGGGGCAGTAAAATTGTAAATTCCTGTGCAGCCGGCATTATCAATTAGGTGCACTATGCCCCTTACCATATCGTCGATATGAATCCATGACATGTAATGGTCCCCTGCCCCTATTGGTCCACCTAAACCCAATTTGAATGGTAGTTGCATTTTTTCTAAAGCGCCGCCATCTCTAGCCAAAACAATACCTGTTCGCAGCACACATACCCGAGTTTCTTCAGTTTCAATGTCTAAGGCAAGTTTCTCCCAAGTAGCACACAAACTATGACTATATTCCTTATTGGGTTTATCAAAATTTTCGTCAATAATTTGTACGTCTTGACGACCATAAAAGCCAATAGCTGATCCGCTAATGAAGAATTTAGGAGGAGTTTGACTTGCCACACACAATGACCCTAACTTTTTAGTCATTTCCCAGCGACTGTTTTCTAAAATCGTTTTTTGTTCGCAGCTCCAACGTTTATTTACAATAGGTTCGCCAGCTAAGTTAATCACGCCATCGAAGTCGTTCAAATTAGACAAGTGCTCTAAACTCGAAATATACGTTAGCCCACTTCCAAGTTTTTCTTCAGAAATCTTGGGATTTCTTGTTAATATCGTAAGCTGATTTTCAGCCTTGATATGTTTTACGAGCTTTGAACCTATCAGTCCGCTGCCACCTGTAATTAGCAAATTCATCTATTTTCCTTTATTCGTTTGTAAGCAAGTCCATTGGAAACGGATCAATTCTTCTCACCATGCTAGCAACCTACTTGATCCAAGTAGCAACGGCACACAGTTAAAACAAAAGTGAATAATCCAAAGTATAATAGATGGTCAATATTTGGTGGGTTAAAATACCCCCCATTGATGTACAGGAAAGGTTAAGTTGTAGTGAAATTAGAAAAAGCTAAGGGGTTTACCCTAATAGAGTTGATTATTGTAATAGTGATTCTTGGAATTTTGTCTGTGGTGGCAGCTCCCAAATTTATCAATTTGAGTTCGGATGCGAACAAAGCTGTTTTAGAAGGTATGGCAGGAACAGCAAGCGGAGCGGTAAACTTGGTTTATGCTAAAGCAATAATCCAAGGTGTTGTTAACGACGCCGAGGGCAATGTAGATCTTGACGGTGACGGCGTGGACGATATTTCTACAGTTTATGGATTTCCAAGTGCAAACCGAACAACCGGCATTGCTAACGCACTTCAGTTAAATGATGAATGGGCTTATGGTGACACCTTTGGCGGTGGACAATTCTTCGTTTCCCCTTCAAGAATTGTTGGGTTCAGTGGGATTACTAATAATAACATCCCCCTTAGAAGCCCGAATTGTTACCTCACCTATATTCCACCAGCGGGCGCAAACGAACTCCCAACTTATGATTTTGTTACATCTGGATGTTAATAAACTCAATAATGAATTAGATGCTGGAACATTAAAGCTGTTACTTAAAAGCCTTCAATCTTCCAGCAAGATCGTCTAATCCTTGTTTAAAATTTAGGATTTAAACAAAGAGCTTTCAAGGCAGTAAAGAAGATATTTAACCTATCGTCGGTTCTACCCAAGATTTACACTTATTTTTTAGTAAACAGTTAGACAAATTAAGAGATACGCACCTATCTAAAGTGGCTACAGGTAGCAGTAATGCAGGCCAAACATGTGAGATAAGGTGGAATGGTAACTCGGTTAGATGTAAAGAGGCGAGACAGTTTCTGGCTGAAACTCAGCGAGAATTTGAACTTGGCTTTTGACAATAGACTTAGACACTATTTTACTCAAAAAGCAATAAACAGCCAGAATCAATTATTCTATTAAAAGCGATAAAATTAAGTGACTCTAACTCTTTTCATTTCAGCGGCCACCCGGCCACATTCGAAGTAAGATTTGCTCCTTTTCAACCAAGTGGTGCCATAGGCTCGCAAAGACATGAATGACCAGAATCACGCCGCCTGCAACAAGCAAATATCGGTGGGTTTTTCCAAAAAAGGAGTAACCGAACATACTGTTTATGTCTTGGATAGGAAGAATAGGAGGAATTACCCCATCCGTTGTAAAGAACCATATATGTGTTACGCCGTATTCAGCAGAATCCGCTAATACTGATAGCGCTGCCCATCCAGATAGCGGCACCAATAACAAAAGCGCATAAAGTAGTCCGTGTGTTAGTTTTGCTGAGCACTGTTTGAAACGACTAAAACCGGAAGGAAGCTGTGGAACAACCCCCATCAACCGCCAAGCTAATCTAAAAAAGACCAATAACAATAAAACAAAACCATTGGTATGATGAATTTGTGCGATGACGTCATGAAAAGAATTCACGTCTGGGTATTTCAAAGCAAACCCATAAGTTGCTGACATCAAAAAACCTGAAGCAACTTCAACAATGATTAGCAGCAACACTACCCAATGTAATGATTTTGAAACGCTCCCCCATGACGTTATTGTATTTTGTAACATGTTAAGCCTCTATAAAAATAAAATGAAATTCGCAATTATTGATTTGTTGCTCATTACGTGAAGTATTAGAAGGGCTTCATTGGTTTGACGTGCAACTTAAATTGCACTTGATATAACAACTTACCCGAGGTTATATCATCTTTTAAGAGAGAAAAAGTCTATCGTATTTTCGCCAACAGTTATCTTTTTCGTGAAAACTATTCGCGCTGCGCGAACGACTTTCAGATAATCAAAAAAAATGCAGAATTATCTATTAAATAACTCTGCACTTTGTAGCACTTAAAAAAGTTTAAGGTAATTAGTCAATTTCAGTGACGAAATCCTGCTTAGGCCGACGAATTTTCTTCAGGTTTTTAAGCCAGTCGCCCTCTTCTGCACGATAACCCAAAGGCAATAATACTACCGAGCGCAATCCGCGTTCAGTCAAACCTAAAATTTTATCCACTTTTTCAGGTACAAAACCTTCCATAGGAGTACTATCAACTCCCTCTTCAGCGGCAGCAACTAAAGCTGTACCAAGACCGATATATGCTTGGCGAGCTGCGTGTTGAAAATTGATCTCTGGATCTCTTGGCGGATAAGTAGCCAAAATCATTTTACGGTAGTTTTCCCAGCCTTCATTGATAATGCCACGTTCTTCATTGACTAAATCGAACATATGATTAATGCGCTCTTCGGTATAATTGTCCCAGGCCGCAAACACTAAAAGGTGTGAACAGTCAGAGATTTGTGTCTGGTTAAAAGCGTGGGGTACAATTTGATCACGCAAATCTTGATTTTTTACGACAATGACTTCATAGGGTTGCAGACCACTTGAGGTCGCCGTTAAACGTATAGCTTCAAGAATCCGTTCTACTTTATCTTCGGCGACCGCTTTGCTCGCGTCCATCTTTTTTGTTGCATAACGCCAATTTAACTTTTCTACCAAATTCGACATCGGTTACTCCATAATTATTCTACTTGCGAGTCCTAAAAGTGAGGCCGTTTTCGGTAATTTCAATCTATCAGAAGAGGAATTATAGAAGAGTAAAGGTTGAGGATATTATTTTCTTTCGATTAGATGCTATAAACAAGTAAAAAGCCAACCTAATTAAGTTGGCATGAAAGTCATTTTTGAACAGAGTCTTTATAATCAGTTGGGCGAAAATGATAATGGCTGACTAACCGGCATTGGAACTAACAAATTTATTTCCCAATCAACCTTAAACATCAAATCACAACTGCTGTCCCATAGTGGATTTTCATCTTCGATAATAATCTCCCCCTCCAACGTACCTGAAGCTTTTTCCTGTTCACCACTTAAATAGTCTGTGAGACCATTCCGATAACCCAAACTTCCTCTATCATTGTACCATCGGTCGAACTCAACAAAATAAAAGCGAATTTGCGGAGTCGTTGTTCTATGCGGGTTTTCAGGTTCAGTTACGGTAAACACTTGGCTTATTTGACTATCGGGAACTCGATAGGTTGGTATCGCGAAGATGAAATCATCGGACGGATGCCATTCCCACTCTTTTAAAAGCTCACCACCTTCGAACTGGCTGATGGTAAATTCATTAACCCCACCACCGTCGCATTTATTTTTAAGACCTACGGTGAGTTGGTAATAATTGAGTTGATAACTCGGTTCAATTCTTATATCTGCCGCGGTGGAATCGAGCAGACCGTTGAAATCAATGGTTTTAACAACCACTACATAGTCCGTGGGCGCTGGCACCAAGAGCCCTTCAGCGTACATATGTTCCACATAGGTAACATCATATCTATGAAAAAACTCGTAAGTTCCTGCTTGCAAGCCATTATCTCCATCAAATGCAGAGATTTCGAAATGGCTAGCGTAACCCACGTTGAGACGACTTGTCTGTCCATCACCCCATTCAACTTCTATGTGATGAGTTTGCCGATCAGTTACGATAACGGCTCTGCCGACAACACTATCTGATGTGACTGACAGATTCACAATCCTGTGTTTATTGCACTGCTTAGGTTTTAATTTAATTGCGGTTTGATTGAAAATATTGTTGGATACTAATTTATTTACGTCATCTGTAATCATAACTTTTCTGCTCCATGAATAAAAAGTAGTACGCACTTACGAAAATGAAAAAACCTCTTTGGTTTGAAGTAAGCCGACATCAGCATTGACTAAAGTTGCGTTTGCAATTTCTTGCAGCATTAAGTGTAGTCTAAGATAGGGAATAAATAGAGTTGGACTGCTCAACTTCCGCAAATAAGGTCAAAAAACCAATACAGCACTATCCCGTTGCAGAGAATACTCATAGCAGTTAGACTCAAGCTTCCTGCTACCATTTCAATTAATGAAAATTAACTATGAAAATCAAAGCGATATATTTTTTGTTTGGCATTTATTGCAGTGCTGCGGTAAGCGCACCGAGTACAAATACCATCGAGCCAAGCAAAGACGAAGTTATTGACCGGTTTGCCGAACTTGCCCTCGAGTGTGTACATAAAGAATATCCTAATATCATCAAACATATGATGACCAGTGATGAAGATGTAAAAACACCCAAGCGACTTTATCCGGCATTTTATGGTTGTTTTGATTGGCATTCCTCAGTACATGGGCACTGGTTACTGACCCGTATTGCTAGCCAATACCCAGACTCAACTCATTACCAAAGTATAATGGCAAGCCTGGATCAAAGTTTCACCCAACAAAATTTAGCAGCGGAGTTGGCGTATTTCAATCGTGCGGATACGGGCACCAGTTTTGAGCGCCCCTATGGACTTGCTTGGTTTTTGCAGCTAACCACCGAATTGCGTGAATGGGATAATCCAAAAGCCAAACACTGGTTAAATATATTAACTCCTCTAGAAAACAAAATAGTGGCCAACGTAAGCGATTGGTTGCCTAAGCTCTCATTTCCTATCCGTGTTGGCGAGCATAGCCAAACTGCATTTGCGTTCGGGCTCATGTTGGACTGGAGCGCGACGGCCAAAAATAATGAGTTTAGTGAGTTATTGAAGGCGAACATTACCCGTTTATACATCAATGATGTCAATTGTCCCCTAGCGTATGAACCATCAGGACAAGATTTTCTCTCCCCATGCATTGCTGAGGCAGACTTAATGCGACGGGTGTTACCCTCTGAGCAATATGCAAAATGGTTATCGGCGTTTTTGCCCATCATCCCCAACAATGGCAATGCGAAATGGTTAGATGTAGCCACAGTGGTGGATAAAAGTGATGGCAAACTCGCTCACCTAGATGGTTTGAATTTAAGCAGAGCATGGATGTTAGAAGGTATAGCATCTGCTTTAAACGTTGATGATCCTCGCAGAGCGTCTATTCTAAATGCAGCAAAAGCCCATAAAAAATCAGGTATCGACTCAGTCATACACGACATGCATTACATGGGGAGTCACTGGCTAGGGAGTTTCGCGACTTACTTAGAAACCGAACGAGGAATACGTTAGAACAAGGCTTTCAATTTATGAAAGCCTTAATCGTTAAGGTTAACTAACCGCACCAAAGCGTTGCTCTAAGTAACCAATAATATCGTTGCTTTCATACATCCAAGTATCTTTATCGTCTTGTGAAATACGCAAACAAGGTACTTTGGTTTTACCACCTTGTTGTTCAAGTTCAGTTCGAAATTCACTCCCTTTGCTGGCATTGCGCGTTTCAATAGGCAAATTCAAGCGATGCAATGCTCGGCGGGTTTTAATGCAAAAAGGACAAGCAAAAAACTGGTACAAAGCCATAGACTGAATTTCTTGTTCTACTTGTTGCTGAGCTTGCGCGCTGCGCTTTTGTTTTTGTGGACGAGTGATAATGTCAACCAGGGCAATGATGCAGCCCAGAAAATTGCGAACGAAATTGACTAAAAAAGACATAATATATTTACTACCCTTAAAATTGAGGCCGTATTATAAACTCATAACAACATAAATTCCGCTGTGAATTACGAACATTTTCATATTAGCTATGCAGTGATTTTTGGACGATAAATGAAGGTTAAAAGTGGTTGTGATCGTTAGCTTTGTTAATAGTAAAAAGTTAAATTTCTCCTTAGCTAGGATCTGCAAAAATAAGTGTGGTCGGTTAGTATACCGACCACACTTAGGCAATTTCAAAGAACCCAAAACTCGCTGTTATGGGTTAATTTGGGTCTGTTTAAAACTCTGGAGGTTGTGGTGCAGGCAAGTTAGTTTCTTGCATACTGCGAGCTTTAATATCAGCAATATCGCCACCGAAATCAAACAGACTAACATCGCCACGTTCAGCAGCCATTTTAGCGCGTAAATCCGCTGTAGCCTCAACATTAATAGTCAGATCGTCGTTGATTACAACGCCATATCCCAACGCACCTTGAATAGTGACTAGCGAACGATTTATATCGTCTAGCACTAATTGAGGTTCACGAAGAAGTGGGTCTCCCCATCCGCCACCGCCCCACGTATTGAAGTAAAGGATATCTCCTTTTTTCACTTCAATACCTTCACATTTTGCTGGCAAGGTTTCTTCGCTACCATCAGCTCGTTGCAGGAGTTTAGTGGAACGCATTCCAGGCGCACCGCCATTAACACCCCATGGATAGGTTAACCAACGATCGTCATGAATTGCAATTTGGCCATCATTTAGGAAACGATAACCCACTGACAAGCCATTACCACCGCGATGCAAACCTACGCCACCCGAATCAGGTATGGTTTCGTATGCTTCTACCCGCAATGGGAAATAGGCTTCAATGAACTCATTCGGCACGTTGGTGAATCCTGGCCACAATGAGTGTCCATCAGGACCATCTCCAGCAGGGCGTCCAGGAATACCACCAAAACCAATTTGAAACAGTTGGAACCACTCGCCTTTATCATCATATCCAGAATAAAACAAATGGGGAGAGTCTGAGAAGCCTGCGGCATTCATCGCTTCAGGAGCCCCCTGTCCTAACAAACCGCCCATGACATCAAAAATTCTGCCCAATGCATGGGTTCTTCCCGACAATGCTGCCGGATAATTAGGTTTTAATAGGCTGCCTTGAGGAATACGCACATCAACTAGGTCATAAAAACCATCGTTAAATAGAATCTGCGGATCCACTAAGTTAATGGTGAAAGATCCGAAGAACATTTTGAACATATCTTCGTTGAGGTAGAAGTTAATCGAGCTTTTTGCTTGCGGATCAGTACCGTCAAAATCAAATATAGCCTTGTCACCTTCACGCCACATTTTACAACGAATTTTATATGGCCCTTTACCCACGCCGTCATCACATAGGTAATCTTCAAACACCCGAGGTTCTTCAGGTACCAACATATTAATGATGGCAGACATGGCAGTATGGTTACGCTCTAACATCACTTCCATCGTGGAATAAAACACGTCATCGCCAAAACGGTCGGCAATTTCAATCACTCGTTTTGATGCTGTGTTACAGGCAGCTACCAACGCATTTAAATCAAACCGGTTCCACTGCGGGGTACGCACGTTATGCAAAATGAGTTCAAGTATATCGGTTTGCAATACGCCTTTTTTATACAGCTTGGTTGGCGGAATACGTATCCCTTCTTGGAAAATAGACTCGGCTTTAATTGGGATTGAACCTGGCACCATACCACCATTATCAGACATGTGACCAAACATGGCAGACCATGCAATGTGGCGTCCTTCACGGAAAATAGGCACAAGTACTAACCAGTCGGGTAAGTGAGACACCGCAGCGTTACACATGTAAGGGTCGTTAGTGAGTAACACATCGCCCTCTTCCATTTGACCGGTAAATGCTTCCATAAACCCATGGATAAACGAGCCAAACTGACCAACCACCATTTTACCGTCGCGATTAGCGATCATTGGGAAACAGTCGCCTTGTTCACGGATACCTGGGCTCATTGCGGTTCTAAACAGCACGGCATCCATTTCTTCACGGGCATTTTTTAATGCATTTTCAATAATATCGACGGTGACCGTATCTGCATCAACACGTTTAAGAGGAGTGCTATTAGTTTCAATAATTTTATTCATTCTATTCTCCTACTACTTATTGCTGGCGTTAACAGGGTTGATTAATAAGTTACCCACAGAATCTACTGTCGCCACATAACCCGGTAAAATGACAGTTGTCGAATCCATTTCACCTACAATACATGGTCCTGGCACTTCTAAGCCAATCCCCATTTTGCCTCGCTCATAAATCGCAGCTTGATGATATTGCCCTTCAAAATAAATTTTTGAATCGGCAATTTTACAATCCGCTAAACTAGATTTTTGAGTGATTTGTTTGTTTTGAGGCAATGCTGTTGAAGAAGCGGAAACGATAGCTCGCACCATCACAATTTCATGACCTTCATCTAAGGCGAAAGTAAACAACTGTGTATGTTCTTCATCAAATCGGTCGATCAATAGATCCAACCCTTTGGCTTCAAAGTCTGCTTTTGAACATTCAATAGATAATTGGAAAGCTTGACCGGTATAGCGCACATCAGCTTGAAGGGTCACGTCTAAATCGTCTTTACTAATACCGTCAGCAATCAGAGTTGATGCAGCTTTATCGGTTAGCTCTTCAAATAGTGTGGTTAATGACGCCTTATCGGTATCTTTAATTAGCGTAACAAAGGTTTTTGACGCTTCATCTTTTACCACTGTGGTGGCATCACCGTAAGCACATAATACACCTGGACCAGGAGGAATAATGGTTGGCCAAGAATCGGTTAGAATGCCCAGTGCGTTAGCATGAAGGGGACCGGCACCACCAAAGCCAACTAGCGCGAAATCTCTTGGATCAAAACCTTGCTCGACCGAAACTAAACGTAACGCACCGAACATGGCTTCGTTGGCAATGCGGATGATACCTTCAGCGGCTTCTTCAACAGATATCTCCATTGCATCAGCCACTTTTTTAACCGCTGCAACAGCCGCGGACTTATCAATTGCCATTTTTCCGCCAAGTTGCACGTCAGAAGGCAAATACCCCAGCACTACGTTGGCATCACACACTGTTGGCTCCACACCGCCTTTCATATAAGCAGCAGGGCCTGGTTTAGCACCGGCAGACTCTGGACCTACACGTAATGCTTTGGTTAATTCAGGAACAAAGGCTAAAGAGCCGCCCCCAGCACCAACCGTACGCACATCAACCGAAGGAGCTCTTACAACCACATCACCTACTCGTGTTTCCCGTCTAATTCGAGCTTTGGAGTTTTGAATTAGCGCGACATCCGTTGAAGTTCCGCCCATATCAAAGGTCAGAATGTTGTCGTAACCTGCTGCAGAGGCAAAGTGAATAGCACCTGAAACACCACCAGCGGGGCCACTCATCAATAGATTTACTGGGTTATCCGCAGCAGCGTTAGCCGAGGCCAATCCACCATCTGAACGAAGAATCGATAAATGCAGATCTTCACCCATGGTTTTATGCAATGAAGCTTGCAAATTATCAACATATCGAGCCACTTCAGGTCTAACGTAAGAATTCACGACCGTGGTTTCTGTACGCTCATATTCTTGCATTTCTGGCACGATATCACTGGAAATACTAATAGGAACATCAGTAAACACGGTAGCGGCTATTTCTTTAGCGCGTTTTTCGTGGTCACCATTTACGTATGCGTTAATAAAACAAATGGTAAGCGCTTCAACTTCACCAGTAGCTTTTAGTTTACGTAAATCTTCAAGTAATGCATTTTCATCCAACTCAACAGAAGTTGAACCATCAGCATCCATCCTTTCATTTGCTTCAATAGTCAGCTCTAACGGTGCTAATAATGGTTTTTTAACAAAGCTTACCCAACCACCTAATCCGCCAGGACAAAAAGATCGAGCAACTTGCAATACCTGCTTGTATCCGCGGGTTGTGACTAGACCTACTTTGGCACCTTTACCGGTAAGAACGGCATTGGTTGCAACCGTAGTACCGTGCATAACACGGTTTATTTGTTTAGGATCAATACCGGATTCTTCACAAATTCGAGCGATACCGTTTAATACGCCAACTGATGAATCATGTGGTGTAGAGGGAACTTTCGCAGTGTGAGTTTCACCGTTGCTTTCGTTGATTAGCAAAAGGTCTGTAAAAGTACCTCCTACATCAACACCTAATCGATAACTCATAACGTTTTCCTTTTTCAAATTCTTGTTTTAAATATTTTTATTTAAGGTTTTATTATTATTTTTATGCAGGATGCTTTTTACGCAACCACGTCTTTGCATTACCGCCTTTAGCGGTTTCCGTTAACTCTACGGCTAGATCTGAAGCAGCTAATAAGGTTGGCATATCAATACCTGTCTCATAGCCCATTTGCTCGCACATCATTACCACATCTTCTGTTGCCACATTACCACTGGCGCCGGGGGCGAATGGACAACCACCTAAACCAGCAATTGAAGCGTCAAATCTTCTTACGCCTGCGGTTAAAGCGGCGTATACATTAGCTAAGCCCATCGCGCGAGTATCATGAAAATGGCAAGCTATTTTGTCCTCACCAAACTTTTCAATAAGTGGCAGCATCAATTCAACAACGCCTTGAGGATCCGCTGCACCTATAGTGTCAGCAATAACCAAGCGCGACGCGCCCATATTGATTAACTTTTCAGCTAAGTCGATAACTTGCTCAACAGGAATAATGCCTTCAAAAGGACATTCCCAAGCAGTTGCTAAATAAACCTGTAATTCAACATCAGTGCCTTTACCTGCTTCGATAACTTGCTCAATCATGCTCAGAGTTTGCTGGTTATCCATACGAATATTTTTTTCGTTCATGGTGTTCGAAGCAGCCATTACTAAGGACGCCAATTTGATCTGATTTTTTTGCGCCAGCTCAAACCCTTTCATATTGGGAATTAGCGCAGAAAAGTGACAATCTGCTTTTGGCAGTTGTTGACAGATTTCATCGGTTCCAGCCATAGCTGGTACGGCTTTTGGCGATACAAACGCCCCCACTTCAACACCATCTAGGCGCGCATCTGTAAGAACCTGTATAAGTTGCAAGCGTTGTTGCGGAGTTAGCACCTTGGCTTGGTTTTGAATGCCATCACGAGGGCCAACATCGTTAATGTAGACTCGATTACTCATTACCAGCCCCTTTAATTGCACCACTTTGAACAAGTGAATCGATGCGTTCTTGAGACATATGCAGCAACTCTGTCAAAACCGACTGGGTATCTTGACCAAGAACAGGGGCAGGCGAAAAAGACTCCTCATCAGTACGTGAGAATTTGATAGGGTTACCCGGCCCTTTAGTACTTTTTCCATCAGGATGTTTTAACTCAACGACCATGTTGCGATGCAATACTTGCTCATCGCTTAATGCTTGCGACAAGTTATTCACTGGCGCACAAGGAATACGCTTGGCTTCCAACTGTTCAATCCAATAAGCCGAGGTATTTTGACTTAAAATCTCGTTTAATTTTGCATTGATGAAGTCTCTGTCTGCCCATCGACCTGGCTGTCCGTCATATTTGCTGTCGTCAAACTCAGGGCACTTAACCACTTCATTTAGGTTTTTCCAGAAATTGTCAGTGATCACTGCAATAACCACGAAACCATCAGAGGTTTGAAAGGTATTGTAAGGAACATGAACAAAATGCGAATTTCCAATTGGGTATGGGTTCTCACCAGATAAAAAGTGCATGGTGGCCATGTAATTAAGCATTGAAATTTGGCAATCCAGCATGGAAATATCCACATCTTGCCCTTTGCCGCTAGTTGCCCGTTCAATAATGGCTGATTGAATTCCCATTACCGCAAACATGCCACCGCCTAAGTCGCCAATGGGTATACCAGCTCTTACCGGGTTTGTCTGATCGGTGCCAGTGATTGACATACCGCCACCCATAGCTTGAGCAACTTGGTCAAAAGCAGGACGTTTAAATTTAGGGCCGCTGCTACCAAAGCCAGTAATACTGCAAGTGATAATGCGAGGATTAATTTTACTTAGTGTGTTGTAATCAATACCCAGGCGGTCAGGAACGCCAGCGCCAAAGTTGTTCACCACAACATCTGACTCTTTCACTAATTCATAAAAGACTTGTTTGCCTTCTTCACTTTTCAAATCGATACAAATACTTTGTTTATTGCGATTTAATGTAATGTAGTAAGCCCCCATTCCATCTAACGAATTTTTCGGATCGCTGGCTAATAGCTTGCGAGTTCCTTCCCCTTGTAGAGGTTCGACCTTAATCGTTTCTGCACCTAAATCAGCCAATAACATAGCGCAATACGGCCCTGATAACATATGTGTTAGATCGATTACACGTATACCAGAAAGCGGCTTGTTCATTCTTTTCTCCAATGTATTTTTGTGTCCTGAAAGTAGACGAGTCACGGCACTGTAGGGTGCCATCACCCGTCACTTAAAATGTGCTTAAAAGTTATAAGCGAATTCAACGCCATACTCAGCAAGCGCAGAAGGGTGGATAAAAGATCCGCCAAATTCAGGTGCAGGAATGACTTCTTGTAAATATTCTTCGTCGGTGATGTTTTTGCCGTAAATCGCTAACGTCCAGTTATCCGCCTCTAGAGCAATGCGTGCATTGACGGTAAAAAATGAATCACGTTTAGCATTATTGAAGTTTTGTGAATGAGGGCCCGGTGGAACACCGCCACCTAAGGTGCCGAAAAAGTCCCAAATTGTAGGCGTTTCTTCACCTTGTAAGGTGTGGAAATAGGTTTCACCGGTGTATTGATAATCCACTCGAGTGGTTACCCAAAACTCATCGTTGATAGGCTTCTCATAGCTAAAGCCTAATGTGTAGGTTGTATCAGGTGACTGCGGCGCTTTGTTGCCAACAGTGATTGGACGACTGCGGTTTTCTTTGATTTCTGAATCAAGTAAACCAAGCCCTGCAAACACTTTAAAGCTCTCGGTAATATCCGCGGTTACATCAAGTTCAAAACCTTGAATTTCAAGCTCATCAATAGTACTCACAGCACGCAACAAACCAAAAGGTCCGGCGAAAAACTCGAAAAACTGATTGTCTTCAACGTTGGTTTTGAACACCGCTGCATTCAAGCGAACCTTGTTATCCAGCAATTTAGATTTGATGCCCAACTCTATATTAGTGGTAACTTCTTTATCGTAATCATCCGTTACCAATAATTGTGCATCCACTGCATCACCAGGATTACCAGTACCTGAGCTGTTGAACCAAAAATCTAAAGTGGCTTGGGTACCCAGTGAATTAAAACCACCACTTCTGAAGCCGACCCCGTAACTGGCATACGAATTAACGTTATCGGATAATTCATAACTTAAAGTAACTTTGGGTTGGAATTGGGCAAATGAGCGACTGCGGTCTGGAATACCATCTGGGTTACCAGCAAGTCCAGGGTTAATTAGTCCAACTTCGCCATCAACAATAGTATTAATGTTAAGGCCAGACGCGGTCACATATGGCACGTTGTTAGATACTGTTCTGTCTTCATGGTCGTAACGCAAGGCAACAGATACTTCTAGTTTTTCGGAAACGTCATATTCCACTTGACCAAACGCAGACAAGACCGATGTGTCATAAGTATCATCGAACAATAAATCGGTCGGATTAGGCCCAGATGCAGGCACATAGGATTGACGCAAGAACCCTTGGCCTTGATCAGCACCATAGGCGACCACTACATCACGGTCAATTTCAGCGAAATACAGACCGGCAATCCAGCGTAAATCAGCACTGTCGTCATCAGAGGTAACTCTTAACTCACCACTGAAATCGGATTGACTGCGCTCTTGATACTGATATCCGTCACACGAGGTTGGAGTATATGGACCGTAAACTCCGGTAAACTCGACGCCGGGAGGAAAGATGCCGAAGGGTGCGAAAAATTCACCAAACAAATCGGTTCTATCAGCACCACCTAACGCAGTTGGCGTGTTATTCAGGGTGGCACGATCAGTTTGACACTGAGGTGTTAACTCATAGCCATAAAAGGAAGCGCTGGTGCCATCTGATAATAATGTTTCTTCAAGATCGTTATACGACAACACACCGGTAACATCGTAACCGTCTAAATCCCAATCAGCTTTAATCGAAAGTTCAGTGCTGTCTTGCTCGTTTTCACCTGGTACGTTGAAGGCAAAAATGAAGTCATGATCATTAACGTCGGCATTGTAGGCGGGCTGATTAAATGCCTCAACAAATGAAGGTAAAGCGAACACTGCATTAAAGTTAATAGCACCACCTTTAACACTAGAAACGCCGGCTCTCATATCAAGAGTAAGATCGTCACTCACATCCCACATTAAGCGCCCTTTAAGGGTGGTATCTTCTAGAAAATCTACCGAGTCTTCACCGGTGAAGATGTTCTCGTAATGGCCATCAATGGTATTATAACTGGCGGTAATTCGTCCTCTGACTGTTTCACTTAGACCACCGCTAATAATACCATTTATACGCTGGGCGCCAGCATTACCAACCGCCACTTTAACGCTACCTTCAAGCTCATCGCTAGGCAAAGTGGTGGTGACTAGAATCGCACCAGCAACCGCATTACGTCCATACAATGCCCCTTGTGGGCCTTTCAAAATTTCGATTTGGGCAATATCAAGCAGCTCTCCGTTAAAGCCGTTTGGATTGGTCATCAACACCCCATCTACCACGTAAGCAAAGGTTGATTCAGCATCTCGAGTGGAGACAATACCGCGGATATTAACCTGTGTGTCACCTACGTTTGCCGTGTCGACAATATTCACGTTGGGCACAAGCGAGATAAAATCACCGGGACGCTCGATCCCCGCAGTTTCGATATCTCTGGCGGATAATGCACTCACAGCGATAGGTACTTGTTGTAAGCTCTCTGGACGTTTTCGCGAGATACTGATTAACTCAATAGTCTCTTCTTCAGCTTGGCTATCTTGCGCAAGGGCACCACCGGCAAAAGTAGTTGAACTTGCTAACATTGATATCGCTATAGCATTACCTAACTTATTTCGGGTAAATCTAAGCATGTTGTGTTCCCTCTTGGTTATTTTTATTATTGCGTTTCAATCTTCGCCACAAGGTGGTTTGGCTAATTCCTAAGTACTGAGCAACCAGTTCCTTATTCCCGTTAAATTTCATCATTGCCTGGTTTAGCAATTCCTGCTCATTTTTTGCGATTGCGCCAGTTTGTTCGGTCCCACTTAGCTCAAATAGCTCGGGAGCTAGCTCAATCAATAATTGCGACACTCGCTTACTGGTCACATCTTGAAATGCTGAGCAATAAACTAATAAGCGCTCAACAATATTTTCCAGTTCTCGGATATTTCCTGGCCAATCATAAGTGGTAAAGATGGGCGTTAATTGCTGGGTTAAGCGCTGAATAACATCATCGCTCAAGCTACCAAAATTAAGAGTTGTCAGTTTATTTTTGGTGATATTTTCAATATCATCCCGACGTTCTTTTAAAGAGGGAACATTGATGCTTAAAACATTTAGGCGATAATATAAATCGTCTCTGAATAAGCCTTGTTTCACTTGTGTGGCCAAAGGTCGGTTGGTGGCAGCAATGACTTTGAGGTTAACTTTAAATTCTTTTTGAGAGCCAATGGGCCGATAGGTTTTTTCTTGAATAACGCGCAGTAATTTGGCTTGTTGAGGTAAGGTTAACTCACCCACCTCATCTAAAAATAACACGCCATTTTCCGCTTCATATAGCAAACCGTGTTTGCCGCCGCGCTTAGAACCGGTAAATGCGCCTTCCACGTAGCCAAAAAGCTCACCTTCAAACAACTCACTGGGCATTGCTGCGCAGTTAATTGCGACAAAACGTCCATCGGCAAACTGACTTTTCTGGTGAATACGCTTAGCTATCATTTCCTTACCAGTACCGGACTCTCCAATAATCAACACATGACTGGGAGAATTCGCATACAGGTCAGTTCGTTCAATCAAATCCGTCATCACTTTGGATTTGTAAATCAGCGGTTGCTCAAGGGATTGGTTTTTCTTAGGTGACAGTATTTGCGGTGTTTGGGCATAAAATTGGTAGATATCAAACTGACTATTGGTCATCATGATGGTGTCTTTATGAAACCACCAATCAGTTTCATTTAACCGACACTTACCGTCCGACACATCAGCAAATTGACTGCTATGCAACAAATCTGAAATCTCTTGTTTGTTATTCGAGTCAATTGCAAATTCTGTTTTTGCAATGGCATTGGACGTCAAAACATCAGTATAGTTATCCACCACTAAAATCGGGGTTTTGGAGTCTTCACTTAACCATTTATAAATAACTTTTGCATGCATTGAATCCCGTTGCTTGCGGCCAAGGATAACCGCCTCTTTCAAGACTGCACGACAGGATTCTTTAGAATAAATTAAGAATGACTTAATGTTGTCTAATAACGCCAAACCACATACCAAACTGGCACCCACCACCACATTATCGGAGGTTAAATGTGCCAATTGATACATTTGTTTAGCATCTTCAGCTGTTTCGTATTGATGACGAGTGATGTTTATTGAAGTGCTTGTGTTTAACAGGCTAACTAAACTGCTGTAGTCATCGTAGGTAATAAGATGGATATCTTTACTCACCTTTGATGCTTTTAAAACAGCACTAACGATATCTGACTCTGTCACGGGGATAGACAAGACAGGTACATCTAAGGTTGTTTTTAAGTAAGCCGAATTGCTGCCTGCACTTATAACTAAGTCAGGTTTGAAAACATGAATATGAGTGTTAGCTTCATGAATAGTGCCAATAATCGCATCTACGACTTTGCATTCGGCATGCTCTTCAAACTCTTCTAATACACTACTAACCAACTGGCTAAATTCTTTATGGCCAAAGATTAGAATGCGAATTTTTTGACTTTGCTTTATCAATTTGTTGCAACCTGAAAGTAAAAATTGTTAGCAAATTAACATAGCACGGTTCATGCCAAAAACAATGAAATTTAAAAAACCTTAAATATCAACACTTTAATTTAAAACCCAATTTCACTTTCAGGTTGAAAATTTCAAATTGAAATAAAAAATATCACTTTGAAATAAAATCATTCATTTTGAAATTCAACTTTTCGGTGTTTCAGTCAATTGTAAAATAGCCCCGAATTTATCGTGATCTGCAAGATCGCAGATTGACCATTGTTGCAGACCCATTCTTTTTTCCAGATTGTTCAATTCGAGTTTTTGTAGTGACTCATCAATTGATTCTGTGGCAAATGAAAGCAAAAAAATACCTTCACCTTTGTTTGTCAATATATCCGCCACTACCCCTTCGTTGCTCAAAGGCTGTACCAAAACCAACAGGCTTTCACCGACCTTAAAGCGAGCTGTTTTAACCAGCCTTTGAGGTAATTCTTCAATCGTCGCTGATTGAGTTAACAATGTTTGGAAGTAGCTAACCGATTTGTCTAAATCTGCGACAACAAAATTTATATGATGAATATGAGTGATCAAAATGTACTCTCCTGATTAGCGGCTATAAGCAAGCAGCGTTGAGTAAAATATTGTCTATCAAATAAATTGCGCGTGCCCTGATGTATCAAATCTTGCTTTAACTGCATGTCTGAATGATCGACTAACGGGTATAACTCTGCCGTTAGACAGTTTTATCGAAGCGCTGTGCCCTTGTTCTCGATAGCTACTTGCTGCGTCAGAACTAATCCAATACGAGCGATGAGTTTGAAATCCGTCTTGCCCAAACATTTCGCCAATTGCGTCTTTAAAACGAATATAAATTAGCTCTTCTTTTGAACCCAGAACCACCCGTGTGTAGTGATCCTCTGCTATCAAGGCTAAAATTCTTTGCTGATGGGGGGCTGGCAGTCGACTTTGCAGTCGGGGCAATTGATCGACCATAATGAAATCAGTTTGCTCATCATTAACGGTGTTCAGTAGCCAATTTCGAAAGCGTTTTACCTTCGAGCTGTCCGCGGAATAATTAAATCTGCTGACACCCAGTACAAATAAATAAAAATAATTAGCAGCAACCCATAAGCTAACTCCAAGTAACCAATTGGAGATCGTGACGACTATATCCAAATATCGAGAAGTGCTTTTTAGAACATGTCCTTCTTGAACAAAATCGCCCACTAGAAAATCTCTAAAATGACTAGCTGGAATCCAAAGAGCAATACCAATGGCAAATCCAAGTATGAGAACAGCTAAGAAGGGAGCTCCTAATGGTTTTAAAAATAAAGCCACCAATTTGCTACCTATCGCTAAAAACTGCCATGACAAAAGGGTTGAAACTAGCCAGTAAACTAAGTGGCCTTCAATGCCAACAAGGGGTTCAGTACCAGATTGAGATAGTGCAAAAAACAAACCTAACCCCAAAGGAATACCAATATAAAACGAAAGAATTGTTCGATCTTGTATTGCCAAGGAAATAGATTGCCATACTTTTTTAAACATCATTAGTACCCAGCGCCCTTATCATTATAAAACAGCTAGATTCATCGTTTTATAATATGTATAAAACAAACAATTGAATGCAACAACTTGCGCTGCGCGAATAGCACTCACGGAATAAGTGCTGATTAATTGGCACAATCTAATGCCACTTTTTCTCATTTTGTTTTCAATGTAAAACTATTATCTAACTGAAAAATATCGACAATATGGACATTCGTGTTTAAAGATAAATTGCCTAAAATTTCCCTATTTACATTTTTCAAGAGGAAGGTAAGTTGTCGCAAATATCTCGTAAATTTATTTACTACAACAAACAAAGCACTGTTCATGCCAAAATCCAAAATTATTTAAATCAATTAAAAATCAAAAAGTTAATAATAATATTCGATATCCGCTCAGTCTCAATATTTCATAGTGAACAATTTATGTTCACTTTGAAAAATAATATGTTGTTAATTCCCTAGTGTAAATTCCCTAGTTTCATGCGAGTTTGATTAACTGATAACTACCTATTACTGAAACTATTTTATCCCTTGATGCAATACCTCAGATTTCTCAATCACGCACAATAGCCTTGCAATATAAAACCCATCATCATATCTTTATAACATTATTGTTTGCATTTTTCACACAACTAACACAAAAAGTTGGTCTGCAATTCGCGAAGCGCGAATGGTATTCACGAAATAAAGCCACCTTTTACGAAAACATAGTAGACCTAAATTCAGCTTATCCTACATATTGTTTGTGGAAACATCACAGCCAATCAATAGACTAATTACATCAAAGGATAACCATGAACAAAAAACTATTAAGTGTCTTTGTTTTGATGAATATGAGCGGGACAGGCGTATCAGAAAATAACTTTTTTTCTGCTGCCTATGCCCAAGAGAAAACAAATGTAAACGAAAAAGAAGATATAGAACGGATAGACGTTGTATCTTCTCGAAAACGCGATGAGTGGATCCTCGACGTACCACTAGCTGTCCAATCATTTTCTGCAGAAGATATTGAAAAGGCCGGTATTGGTAATTTAGAAGATTTAACCTTGTTTGCGCCAGGATTGGATTTCAAAGATCAAGGTGGCAACTTTGCTGGACGATTATTACCGGCAATACGCTTTCGAGGCCTTACCTCAGAAAGTTCATTACCATCAAACCAAGTTGGATCACTGTTTGTAGATGGTGTATATGTGCTTGGTGGCGCACAATCAATAGGCTTTGAAGATATTGAGCGAGTGGAGGTTATTCGCGGCCCACAATCAGCCCACTTTGGCCGTTCAACATTTGGTGGAGCGATCAACTATATTACCAAAGATCCATCTGGAGAGTTTGGTGGAAAATTCAATGCTGCATATAGCCCTAACTTTGGTTCTAGCAATATTTCATTTTCTGTACATGGTTCCTTAATAGAGGATGTGTTAGCCGCAAGCTTAACCGGTTCAGGATTTAAAAATGGATCGGCTTACACGGCAAATGACGGTGGTACATTAGGTGAACAAACCACAAACGCTGCGCATTTATCTCTTTTATATACTCCAACAGAAGATTTAAAAATTAAATTTCGAGCATCCTATGTAGAAGATGAAGATACCGCCCCCGCCGCCACAGCTATTCAATTTAGTGAATTTAGTAACTGCGAAGCAGGTACTCCTGTAACGGTTCTTAACGGAGACGGTATTGCCACTGAAACGACCTTAGGTGGAAACTTGTGGTGTGGCGCTTTACCTGAGATTTCTGACGGTGTGGTTGTTTCTCGTAACACCACCTTTCCGATATTCGAAGATGGTGGAGCCTTTTTGCCAGAGGTAGACATTCGAGACTTAATGGTAGGGAATAGTCGTAGTGTACAAGATATTGAAGATGCCCCTTACCTTGACCATTTTGGATTACGTCGCCAAATGACAAGACTTGCCGCTAGCTTCGAATATGTCATAAATGACGAGTTTGATTTGGATGGTAACATTTCTTATAACGATCAAGATTTAATGGGTATTCGCGACGGTGACAACTCTGATGGACAATCAGTGTATATCGGCACGCCATCGTTCTTCGAAGACTTTTCAAGTGAAATACGCTTAAGCTACGATGCTGGCGGCAAGTTTAGAGCCTTGATGGGTATTAATTATTATAAACAAGAAATCCACGCCGCTTTTTCAAATGGTGTTGAGGCAACCAATTCAATTCTGTTCGATACTGCTGCCACCCCATTTGAAGTTCGAATAGTTGGTGCACAAAACTCAACTCCTAACGATGATGAAATCAAGACCCTAGGTATTTTTGGTTCATTTGATTACTACTTTACCGAAAACTTAGGTTTAACCCTTGAAGGACGTTGGCAGAACGATGAAGTTACTCGCTTTGGTGGCACATTTGGCGAACCAATTGCGACCGGAAAACTAACATCTAAAGAATTCCTACCTCGTGCAATTTTCAAATGGAATCCAACTGACAACATGATGACCTATGCAAGTTATTCAAAAGGTACCTTACCGGGTCAGTTCAACAGTTCCTTTGTTGCCTTAGATCCTGAAGATAAAGCCATAGTGCAAGCTGAAAATCCGGGTTTACAAGACGAGGTACCACCTGAATATCTAGATAGTTACGAAATTGGGGTTAAACAATCATTAATGGAAGGCAAACTAAGCTATTCAACCGCTTTGTATTCGATGATTTGGGAAAATATGAAATCAAGCATATCCTTTTTACCGCCTGGCGCTACTGGCTTTCAAAGTGGATTTGTATCTGGAGAGTCAAAAATTAAAGGGGTGGAGTTTGAAGGCGGCTATGTAGTCAGCAACAACTTTGATATATCTCTTACAGCGAATTATACCGATGCTAAATATGAAGACTATTCATTAACCGGTCTTACACCTCTATTTAATTTAACCACAGCAGATGGATTTAAAGTTGATGGTAATACCCTTCCTCGTTTTCCAAAATGGAGTGGTAGCCTGTCTGGTACTTATACCAATACTTTAGAGTTAGCCACAGACTGGGATTGGTATACACGTGTAGATATTTTATACAACGGTAAAACCTATACTGATTCATATAACCTAACTTGGGTAGACGCATATCAAAAAGTGAACTTAAAAGTTGGTTTCACACGTGATGATCTTTCAATTGAGCTATATGCCGATAATTTACTAGATGAAGATGGTTGGGTAACAGGCGCAGGTTTAGCATTCTTCGGTGAAGTACCTGTTAAAATTTCAACATTAAATACGCTCCGAGCTGTGCACGTTTCTGCTATGCAGCCAAGAGAGCTAGGCGTTGTGTTATCACTAGCGTTTTAAACATTAACTTTGAATGAGGCTAAAGAATGTTCAAAAACTCTAAATCAGAGGGAAAAATGAAGTTAAATAGACGTGAGTTCATGGCCGGTGTCGGTATGGCTACCGCCCTACCATTAGTAGGATGTGCTGCTAGCTCTGCTAGCAGCGCAGACAGCGCAAAAAGCAGTTCATTTACTGATGACTTTATTGTTGCTCCCCCGCTATCAGGTCCACGCATCAACTTAGCCAGAGCTTATAAAGTTATGGACATGTTGAATATTGACGCCCTAGTACTCGGGCAAGGCGTCAATTTTTACTATTCAACTGGGCATCGACCAATTACCTTAACGATGGGGCATGGTCCTAATTCATTTTCGATTATTACCCGTCAAGACAATATGCCAAATGGTTTGGTTATGCCTTCGTTTACATACTACTACCAGTTAGCAGATGTAATTGCTCCAGATGACTTCTCGACTTATATGTATAGTGGGCATAGAGGTACTGATAAGGATGATCCATCTGCAGATCAAACTGCCAATTTAATGATATTCCCAGATCGTCATTTAACCAGTTTAGATGAGATTGAGAGTAATCGTGAGAATCGTACTCGGGAGACAGCCAAAGAATACGGCGCTTTTGTTGGTTCTCGAGCTGCATTTAAAAAGGCATTTAGCGATTTAGGTCTAACCAATGCGAGAATAGCAACAGATAACGCCGCATCTTGGGAGTTAATATCAACAGCTCTACCTAATGTTTCGATTGTTGACGCAGATGACGCATTACGACGTATTCGTCCCTATAAATCAGATGTAGAAATTGAATTGATGCGTCGTGCAGCGCCAGCGAACGCTGAAGCGGCCATTGCGGCGGTGAAATCAATTCGAGCTGGTGCCACTTATCGTGACCTTAGACGCATTTATTATGCAGAGGCAGCTAAACGTGGCAATACCGGCGAATTTATGGTGATAGACCGTGTGAGTGCAGATTTATTTGACGCACCGTTTAGAGATGGTCAATCGTTCTTAATTGACGCGGTGAGCCATGCAGATGGTTACCATGGTGATTATGGACGTACAGTCTTTATTGGTGAACCAAATAAAGAACTGGCCAAAATCACTAAGACGATTGGCATGGCGTGGGACGAAGTAAGGCATTCAATGAAACCTGGGATGAAATTCTCAGATATCACAGCTTTAGGCCAATCTACTCTGAAAAAGTTAGGTGGCAATTACAGAGTGTCTTTTTCACCGCATAGTGTCGGTCTTTTTCACACAGATCATGTGGGTAAAATGCCAGGCGCAAAGTATGAGAATCTTGTGTTAGAAAAAGGTATGATTCTTAGTGTCGATTGTCCATTACTAGAAGCTGGAATTGGTGGGTCTGCGCACTTAGAAGATCTAACCTTAATAACGGCTGATGGTAGTGAAGCGATCAATAATGTAGGTGATCAAACGATCATTATTTGATGCAATTAAGCAATCCAAATCAGCATAAAAAATGCCTCTCTTGAGGCATTTTTTTGTTATCGGTATTTTAACTTAAATTATTGATTTGCCGCCTTCCTTGCCGTGGCACGAGAATATTGGTTAAACAATGCTCTTTGCTCATCAGTGCTTTCACCTAATTGCACCCGCACCGGCGTGCTCGAATGCTTATGATAATAAACATATTCCATTACGGCGACGAGTCCACGGGCATTTTCAAATATGATAGGCATACTCTTTTTTTCGTCTTCATCATTTGAATCGTTTTCACTGACACCTAACCAATAACGTTTCACAAAATTTAAGTCATTATACCAATCCCAAGTTAACTTCTTTAGCTCTTTATCAGAAAAGGTAAAAAACGTGGCAATGTTATTTTCTAAAATCACCGGCATATAAGTAAATTTGTCCATCTGCATATCATTTAAAGTGCAAGATTCAAGCAGGTTCAATATGTATAAGTTGGCTACACTGCTTTTGCTAATTTTAATAAAATAGGTTTCATCTTTACCAGAGTTCTGATTTGAGTTGCTTGATGGAGCATAGTCGATTTTATAACAATCACGAACTTCCGTAATGTTTAGTGGAGCATCAAAGATAGTTACGCCTTCATTCTTAACGATTTCAAGGGTGGTACTATTATCTATGTACCGACTATTAGTGCCGGAAAAATCATTAAGTGCATTTTCGGCTGATGCTATTAAATAGGCTGTTTTATACCCCTTCAAAAGCATAACCTCGTCGTCTTTATCAATGACCTGCTCGGTGGTGATGACAGTATAAGGTGACGAACAAGCACATAATGTTAGACAGGTTAGTACAACAAGCGTTTTAGTGAATTCCCACATCATTTTTCCCTAGTGACCTATATTTATCGTTTTTAGAATGTCTTAAACCTGATTGTCTCTTATCGATAAAGATTAAGTCAATCAGTTACTTAATTAACAACACGATAACAACGAATTGGGTAAAAAAACCAAACCACAATCAAAATAAAAGGAAAATAGACAATCACGACTGATGGCAGCGTTAGAACAAGCATGACAACCTAAATTAATGGCCTAGGATGCTATTGCCTCTTATCTAGAAAGTATTGATTGTGTTCAAGGCAGATATTTGATTGATAAAAAGCCAATTTAAGCGTTAAATAATCTTTCAAACCTAAACATAGAGACGTTGTCGTGAAAAGAGTGACTGGATTAATATGGATATTGTTAGTTAGCTTTAGTATTTCTTTTTCGGCAAACGCTGAACGTGTTTATGAAAAGCAAGAACCTCCCCGTGAGCTGACGGCCGAGCAAGCAACATTGGCCGCCAGTAATTATAAGAAGTACTGTTCATTGTGTCATGGTGATGATCGCGAAGGTCATAAAAACGACCACGCACCTTCGTTACGTAGCAAAAGTTTATTTGAATCGGGCGTTCCACACTCAATATTACGTCCTATGTCTTATGGTCGCCACGGCACTGCCATGGGGGGTTACTTAGATGAAGTGGGCGGCCCCATGACGTTGGATGAAACTTGGGATCTAACGTATTGGTTATTCTGGCAGTCTGGGGCGCAGAGAGTAAAACTGAGTGAAAACCCTGTGAATGGCGATATAGTTAAAGGAGAGACTATTTATCAGCAAAATTGTACCACTTGCCACGGTGAAAACGGCGAAGGTGTTACCGCTCCGGCGCTTTTTAACCCCTCTTTTTTAGCTCACAATAAAGATGAATTTATTCGTTACGCCATCGAAAAAGGTCGCGAAGATACGCCCATGCTATCCTTTTCCGACAAATTATCAGAAACTGATATTGATAATCTCACTGCCTTTATTCGCAGTAAAGCCAGTGATGCAAAAATCACTAAAGTGCCACTAAAAGAAATCCCTTCACCTGATCAGTACGTTATTAATCCGCAAGGTGAAGATCCTTCATTTAACTTAGATCAAGGCAAATATGTTTCCTCTAAAGCGCTGTATAGGGCCATGCAGGCTAAAAAGCGTATGGTGCTGATTGATACGCGGGTCACTTCTGTGTGGCAACGGGCGCATTTAGCTGGCTCAGTACCATTTCCTTACTATTCTGATATCGAAAAGCGCGTTGGAGAAATGCCAAAAGATGTATTAATCGTGGGATATTGCTCTTGCCCTCGAGCGGCGGCAGAGTACGTTATGGATCAGTTTAACCAAGCAGGTTATGCCAATACCGCTGTGTTGTATGAAGGGATTTTTGGCTGGATGAATTTAGGTTATCCGGTAGTACGTGCAGAGGGGCTAGAATCCTTAGCGGAAACGCCGCAAGGACATTAATCTATTATATCTGTTTTTAGTTCATTGGCCATGTTAACTGATGTTAACATGGCTTTTTTAATAGTCTTTGTATGATGGAATTTTAAGGGAAGCGTTAGCCACACTGACTTCTAAGAAAAACGAAATCAATCCACCGGTGATAAGCACCATTCCCAGAATAAACATCGAAATAATAGTCGTATCCAAATTCACCACAGTCAATCCATTCATCAGCAATAAAATAACATCCAGACACACGGTCACAGCTGCTGCTGTTAAAAACGTAACAGCCCAGTTGGCAAAGCGCATTCTGCGGCGTAGGGCTTTTAATTCATTTTTAGCTTTTTCGGTAATCTTAGATGGGTCAACATCACCAATTCTTTCAAAGTAACGAGCCCGATCAATGATCCTCGCTAAACGGCCGGTCATGACGTTCATCATTTGACCCATACCAACAATTAAAAACACCGGTGCCAGTGACAATTGAATCAGTTCAACAGCAGATTCATTTAAATTAAGTTCCATTACTTCCCCATCATTTGATTTGTGATGCTCTTATACCAAATGAATAGTGGAAATGTACAGAACTCTTGACAATGACACCTAAAAAACCGCGCAACGCTTAGTCAATGCAAACATCTTTGACATTATCTACTGTATTTTTGCAGCGTATGTTTGTAGCTATCCATTTGCATGTAGTCATCTAACGCCGAATTAAATTTTTGAACATCTGCTTCAGCTACACTTGACTGGCTGAACATGACGTAAATATCTCCAGTAGTAACTGTAAAGCCATGTTCAACAATGTAGTTATCTAATCCTTTTCTGCGCAGTATTGACGCTCCCACAAAGCTATCTTCTAAAAAACCGTCAATATCCATATCTAATAATCGGGCAATATTTAATTCCCCCATAATACCACTCACAAAGTTATTAGAGGACGCTTTGCTATCTTGCAAAATGGTAATTTGAGGCCCGTAATAGTAGTCACCTACGACGCCTATTTTGCTACCATTAGCGATAAACTCATCTATATCATTATAGGCGGCACGCTTTTTATCATCATTGCGTATGTACAATGAGAACTGCTCAGTGCGGTAAGGTGCACTAAAATACGCGAACTCTTCTCGCGCTGGGGTTTTTGATGCGCCAATGAGCATATCGACGTTACCTAAGCGTAAGTCTTCTAAAAGCGAAACCCAGGTACCTTGGACATAAGAAACCGTGCATCCCATTTCATTAATAACACCAGTGATAATTTGAATATCGACGCCACTCACCTCACCATCAACGTTGATGTATTGGTAAGGTTCCCAGATATCAAAACCTAAACTATATGAGCAAGGGGGGGATTCAACTTCGTTATCAGTTGACAGTTGAGAGTCTTTCAAGGGCTGTTCTTCAGATGTTTGACTTGACAACGTTGCCTGTTGTGGACTGCATGCAATTAAGGCAAAAGACAAACTCATTACTAATAGCATTTTAAGCATTTTCATAATGGTGGCCTCCATAAATAAACCACCCTAAGTTTAAGTCAGAATTCTAAATTTGCTATTTTTAAACTAGCTTTAACAGCATTCCATCTGATGTAGTCACGTAAGTTTCAGTTATTTAATACAAATTTTCTCTGTAACTCTTTTTTAGGATATTCTACTATTCCACCGTGGCACATCAGTTGGGGAAATTAATGGATAAACAAGTCAGTTCTAGATCAACAAGTCAAAAAGCATTACGAATCAATCTCGACGAAAAAAAATACGGGACTATTGTTGAAATAGGCGCAGGACAAGAGGTTGCCAGACAATTTTTCATAGCCGGCGCGGCAGCCGGAACCATAGCTAAAACAATGTCTGCCTATGACATGGTTTTTTCAGATGCTATTTATGGTGTGCAACAAGACGGACGTTATGTGAGCCAAGCTCGCGTTCAAGCAATGATGGAACAAGAATTCGATTTAGTCGTAGATCGAGTTGGCAATATTCGCTCTAAAAGTTCTCGTTATTTTGCCTATGCCGCAACAGTAGCTGCTAAGAGCTTTGGCCGCAAAAACGAATGTCACGCTTGGATTGGTATTCGTATTCAAATGTACCCTGGTGCAGAGCCTTCTGATATCAAAGTACATGTGCGCATGTTTGACGACAATGCTGAAGCTCAGCAGCAAGCATTAGGCGTAATTGGTGTGAACTTAATATACGCTGCTTATTTCTATTTTGAAGATCCTAAAATGATTATCGATTCATTAACCGATAATATAAAACCTAACCGTGTTGAAATTGATTTTATCGACTTCAAAGGTCCTTACTTCCTTGATGTAGACAATCGCGCGAAGAATCTGCACTTAATCCGCAGTTGGAAGACCCGTGCAGTTATGTTCAAACCCGATGGCAGCGTGGCGATCCCGGCTGAATTGTTGTACAAAAAGAATATCCTAACCATTCGCGGCTCGTTCAGACCAGTCACTAAACTCAATGTAGATATGATAGAACAAGGGCAAACCTCGTTTTATGAACTAAAAGATGTGAGTAAATCGAATACCGCGGTTATTGCTGAAATATCATTAAATGATATGAAAGGGAATGACGCGCAAATGCCCGAAAAAGACATAGTAGCGCGAGTGCAATTGCTTAATTCGTTGGGTTATAACGTAATGGTTTCAGACTATACCCGTTATTTCTCGTTGCGGGCTTACTTCCGCCAATACACAAAAATGCAAATTGGCATTGTAGTGGGCATGGTTAACATCAAACAGATTTTTGATGAAGACAGCTATAAAGGGGTTGAAGGCGGAATAATGGAAGGTTTTGGTAAACTATTTCCAGACAATACCCGAATGTATATTTACCCTGAGATAGACGAGAATGGCCAACTTAACGATTTCACCCTAGTTAAAGTGCCAGAACATCTACGCTTCTTATATCGACATTTATTGGAAAATGGCTACCTTGCTGGTATTGAGTGCAGTGATAACGAATTATTTTCGATTTACTCCCGAGACTTATTGAAACAACTCTCCTCAGGTCGCGGAGAATGGGAAAATGCGGTTCCACAAAGTGTTGCTGAAGAAATCATAGCAAATAAGTTTTTTGGTTATCGAGAACGCTAACGACGGCAGTACGTATTCACACCTAAAAAATGGCAGATTATCTGCCATTTTTTTTACTTCCAATTCAGCTTTTATTAATACATTTCTAAAATCAGCAAAATATTGCGCAAGATCAATAAAGGATTTCGCTAACCAATTAAACTGCAATGACTAAATGATTATTGCGAAAACAACATGAACTCAAAACGCTTTTTCGATCCTCAATTACTTGAAAAGTATAATACTAATGGGCCACGTTATACCTCCTACCCTACGGCATTATCCTTTAACGAGTCTTTCTACAATGATGATTTGATCAAAGCAGTAAAAACCTCACCTAATACAGATCTGTCTCTTTATATACATATTCCGTTCTGTCATAGCCTTTGTTATTACTGTGGCTGCAACAAAATAGTTACTCGTCACCCTGAAAAATCGGACGACTATATGTTCTATTTAATAGGTGAAATTACCCAGCGCCAAAAGCTCTTTAAAAAGCATGTTGTTCGGCAAATTCACTTAGGCGGAGGTACGCCCAGTTTTCTCAGTAAACAACAACTTTCGAATTTAATGGCCGTGTTAAAAAACCATTTCGTTCTCAGCCAAGATGTTGAAATTGGCATAGAGATAGATCCCAGAAACTTAACTTTAGACTATATCGATCACCTTGCTAACATCGGTTTTAATCGACTCAGTATCGGCGTTCAAGATATCGATCCGCAGGTGCAAAAAGCGATAAATAGAGTTCAGTCCACTGAATTGATCGAGCAAATCGTTAACCAAGCGAATAAGATTGGATTCAGATCCGTTAATTTAGATCTTATCTATGGTTTGCCCCATCAGACACCCGACCGATTTGAACGCACTTTGGACAAAGTGATTCAAATGGGTGTGCAACGGATATCGCTGTTTAGCTATGCGCATTTACCTGAACGCTTTCCAGCGCAGCGCAAATTGCGTGATGAATGGCTCCCCAATGCTGCGCAAAAACTGGCATTGATGAAATTGGCAATTGAACGATTCCTAGATGCAGGCTACATGATGATCGGTATGGATCATTTTGCCAAACCTAATGACGAACTTGCCTTGGCTCAAAAGCGCCACCAATTACACCGAAACTTCCAAGGCTACACCACCCATGCAAACTGTGATTTATTAGGGTTTGGCGTATCGGCTATTAGTAATATTGGTGACTGTTATAGTCAGAATTACAAACAGTTAGCCGACTATTACCAAGCTTTAAATGAATCAGATAACGCGGTTCACAAGGGGGTTAAATTAAATCTCGATGACCAAATAAGGGGCTTTGTCATTAGCCAATTAATGTGTAATTTTCAAGTCGACAAATCCCAAGTTGAAAACCTATACGACATTAATTTCGACAGCTATTTCCAGCAAAGTCTGCGTTCGTTACAACCTTTTGTAGACGACAATCTTGTGGAAGTGGATGCATTGCAAATTAAGGTCAAAAACAAAGCTAGATTGCTGATAAGAAATATTTGTATGAGCTTTGACGGGTATATTAAAAATCAACATATACATAGATACTCAACCGTCATTTAAACAGCTTAGGCTCACATTTGAACGCTACAGTAAGCCAGCCTTTTTAATACTCAAATAGGTATTTAATACATTTGGAGTGAGGTGAGAAGCTGGCGCATTGATGCAAATTACGCCCTTTTGTTTTAAGCGTTGTACATTACGATCTATGGATTTTTTAATTTTATGGGCTGAGGCATACATAATTGCTTGTTCGAACGTTTCTACTGGCTCGTCGTCAATACGCTTGTAAATAGGCTCTTCGATACTAATTACGGCCACCAAATGCTTAGCTTTAAGTAATTGTACCGCTTTGAGCAAATCTTCAAAATCTTCATCACGAAGACAAGTGACTAGCAAAATTAACGCTCGTTTCGGTTGCTTGACCAACAACTCTTGGGCTGCACTTAAATAATCACTGGCTATTTTTTGCGGATACAGATCATAAAAATGCTGCATGACTTTACTGACATTTTGGGCCCCTCGAACATGACTTAACCAGCGAGACTCACTTCCAAAGCTTTGCAAACTAAGGTTGTCGCCATTTTTCAAAGCGGTGTAAGACAGCATGATCAATGAGTTAAGTGCGTGATCAAAATAGCTCAGATCGTCGTCCTGCACACGCATACGTCGGCCTGAGTCTAACATTATGATGACATGCTGATTTTTTTCTTCCTGATACTCTCTTGAAATGAGTTTGTTAAACCGGCTAGTTGCTCGCCAGTCAATTTGTTTAATACTTTCGCCTTCACGATAGTCACGTAACTGCAGAAAATCCATGCCACTGCCACGTTTATTAAACTTTTTTAAGCCTGCTTGGGTTAAGTTAACGCTACCTTGCAAACCAGCTAAATCTGAAATGGCAGTAAAATTAGGGAATACTTTATGTTCGCTAACGTGTTCAATCCAATACACATAATCCCAAAAGCCAAACTTCGATTCGACTTTAATTTCAGTAGCCGAAATTTGCGAAGGCCCCCTTCGACTTGGCGTAACTTGATAGTCAAACTCTGCGATTTGTCCGGGTTCTAATCGACAACCGTGAAAGTTGTTAGAACAATGCCAGTGCTCAGGGATTATCTCACTGCACTGGAGGCTCAAGGTATAATACCCACGATTAGCCATAGCAATGCTAACCTTTTGTTCCACATGCACGGATAAATTGCTCGGCACTTCTCTTTTAACTGCCACTTGCGGTGGGTGGCGACTGATAATTAAATCGTACCCAGCCAATGCAATAGCAATTAGCGCCAGTCCCATGGGTAAACCAGACAATTGCGTTAAGCCATTAAAATGAATAACAATTGGCAATGCCAAACCCACTATGCACAGCACAGCAAAGCATTTAAGTAATCGCTTTGAAGGAGCTAACCTAATACGTTTCATTGCCTTGGAGAAGCCGCCTGTTGAATTATTTCTGATAGCACTTGCTCTGCCGAAGAACCGGATATTTCCCGCTCTGCAGACAAAATAATACGATGTCGCAAAACAGGTAAGAGCATGGCTTTAATGTGGTCAGGAGTCACAAAGCCTTGACCTTCACATAGGGCTTTCACTTTCGCCGCTTGCACTAGCGCTATACTTGCGCGGATCCCTGCACCATGCACAATCCCATCCCACTCACGGGTTGCACGCACTAAGCCTACCGCATAGTCCACAACCTTATCGTCTATAAGCACCTTACTTACCAAGGCTTTAAGTGATAATGCATCTTGCTTGCTCAGTACACTTTGAATCGAGGCATTGACTATACCTGTTTGATTTTCAGTATTCAGTTTGGTTAAGGTGATTTCATCCTGATGCTCTGGGTAACTCACGAGCACCTTCAACATAAAGCGGTCGAGTTCAGCCTCTGGTAACGGGTAAGTGCCTTCATTGTCGATGGGGTTTTGGGTTGCCAACACCATAAATGGGGTTTCTAGCGGCATACTCTGCCCATCAATGGTGATTTGATATTCCTGCATCACTTCTAATAACGCAGCCTGAGTTTTTGCCGGCGCTCGGTTAATCTCATCTGCCAGTAATAAATGCGTAAAAGCCGGCCCCTTGCGCAACGCGAATTTACCAGTTGCCATGTCTAACATCGAGTGACCTGTTACATCGGCAGGCATCAAATCAGGTGTAAATTGCACCCGTTTATAATCTAAGTCGATGCTCTTTGCCAACGCGCGTATTAACAAGGTTTTGCCTAAACCTGGCACCCCTTCAAGTAACACATGGCCGCCAGCTAAGAAAGCAATAATCACTTGTTCTACAACATCATTTTGACCAATTAACAGGCGCTGAACATTGCTTTTCAGAGCATTAATTTGCGCACATGCTTTTTCAAGGGTTTGACCATCAATTAACGATTCTACTTGGCCTTCAACACTATCTTCTTGCACAGGTATCTCGGGCGTTGGATTGGGATCTAATTCAGCGTCATTCATAACATTTTCCTGAGAGTCTGGAGACTCGCTATACTTTGGGTAAATTGGGTTTCATTAACTTGAGCTTGACTAAACATAAGTGTGTTGATGGTTTCGATTGGCCAATGACTTATCTGTGACAATTGTTCAAGCATTTGTTGTTTGTCTGCACTCTTAGTGGCGGGGCGCTTTTTGTGTAAAGCGACAATAATAGAATGACGAATTTCGTCGATTAATTCCCGCTGCTGTTTTTGCCGCCAATAAAACTCACCAGCGGCTTTAATATGCAATGAAAAAGGCGTGTAATTATGTTCATCGATACGCAAAATAGGACCAAAACGCATCGCCCAGTGCCACATACTTAGGGCAAGCAATACGCTACCGAACCAGATAAAATAAGGCGCAAAATCGTACAATAAACTAAACCAATGAGGCAGTTCCTGGGTCGAAAAAACGTACACTTTCGATGAGTTGCCCACTAATTGATCTAATAGCTCCACATTATCTTCGTAAGCTATTTGATAATTATTCCAAATATAAACATCGGTTAACATAGTAACCAATCCATCGCCCATCTCCATTTGCGCAAATGTGGGCCCGTATAAATCCCCTGCAGTATAAAAAACACTTGGATCTGCAGGTAAAACTAAACGATAACGGTTTTCTAAATTAACCATTAGGGGCTGGTCATCTGGGTTGATTATTTCAGTTGGAGTAAACACGTTCTCGGTGTCTTCTGGCAACCAATTAACAGCGAGGTTTAATTCTTGAATAAGTGCATTGGCGCGAAAAACATCTGCGTCTTGGCTAGCATTAAGGGCCATAATCAGGTGACCACCAGATTTTACCCAGTCAATCAGTTGCTTCGCTATAGCCTTAGATAACGCAATTTCGCCTTCGGATAAAACGATGGTGTCGTCTGTGGTGGGAAAAATGGCAGATTCATTGTTGGCATACAACAAACGGTAATCTTCCAGTAATTGTACTTCAGTACCTTCCGCCTCAAGGAACAATTTAGCCGCTAAAAACGGTTGTTCGCGGGCTTCGTCATTAAAACCTATGTCGGTTACTTTTTCATAAGACTCAAATCCATTATACAAAAACACGCCAGCAACCAATATTATCAGCGCCATTAATACCCGTACTGTCCAGGTTTGCTTTGCTTCCACAGGCTGTAAATTTGAGGTACTCATGTTGCGTTTCTCATCTTCCAACCTCTGCATCTGCAAACAGGGTTTTCCACTGTTCACATAACAGTTGCATAGTTGTTTTTTCTGGCCATTTATGTGCCCAGGCTAAGTGCACCCAAGTGTCGACTAGGCGTTGCATAAACTCACTTCGTTCACCGACAACCGAGGTTTTAATCACTTCAAGGCATTCCCGTTCGGTCATTGATTTGGTCAAAGGTAGAGCCTGCTCTTTACTGATTTCCAGTAAGCTGGTTATCAACATTAATGACATCAATTTGCGATAGGCTTTAGCGTCGAACAGTAAATCTATTTCTGACACGACATCATCAGGCATGGCATCGCCTTGATAAGCCTGACTAAACAAAGGCATTTCTAATTCATCTGTTGCGGGTTGCTTAGGCGATTGATTAAAAAAACCTTTAATATTGTCTTTTGACAGATAAACCAACAATAACAAGGTAACGCCAAACGCCAGCCACATTAGTACTTCAGAAAAATTTGCAAAAAACATCAAGCCATTGACTAACCAAGACGGTAAATCAGAGCTTGTTTTCTCACTGTCACTTTCAGCTTCGTCGTCTGACCCCCAGCCCACCCAGCGATAATCAGTTTCAGTTTGCTGACCATTGAAAGGCGGCACATCAAGTATTGCTTGAATCTTTGCTTCACTTTCAAACTCAATATTTTGTTGGTTTGCGGGATCTGTATCTTTAAGCTCTGAATATTGATTATCTTCAAACTGCGGTAATTCAATTTTTGCTGAGCTATCTTCTGCCCAACTTTCAGATACCGGTGAAAAACATAACATCACTGCTAAAATGCAACTTGCCACCGCCCCTAATGCTGGTTTGGTAACTTTATTAATGGCTCGTTTGAAGCCAATTTCTATGTCCCACGCTTCTAAGATAACTCGCCGGTTTAGATAGGCTGCGAAACTACCTGCAATATAAATAGGCGCAATAAGTAAATAAGCGAGGTAAGTAAATAGGTTAAATGTCAGTTCGGTACCCCAATTATCGCTCGTGATCACCAGCCAATAATCAAACTCCACTCCCGCCGGCACCACATAACTAATAAGGGCCACTAAACCAAAGATAATGATCAGCTCCCAGCCGAGACAGATAAATGTCCACCAAGCGGTATTATCATCAATCGTTCGATGCAAGATAGATAAACGCTTGCTGCGAGCAACACCATCTAGACCTTCTAATTGTTGAATGGCTAAATCAAACCCGCGAGTAGGTGATAACCGACGCCAGGTAATACTAGCAAACCATTGTTTTTTCAATAATCGAGGCCAAGCTCTAATCGCATCTTTAGCGGTGACCGTCTCGCCAAACACCTGACGACTCAAGATATGCAGCAAACCTCTTTCATACAGAGGCTTCAACCACCAAAAAGCGACTACACCCCAAACAATATCAATGGCACAGGCCAATACAAATATGGGTAAGGTAACCACCAGCCAAAAACTGATTAATGATCGATACCAACGCAAGGCCATGCGGCAACCTAAATCAAAGGACCGCCAACTATTACGAGGACGAATTTCCAACGTTAGGTTATCAATATTCACGACGATTTCTCGCCAGAACGAGGGTTTCTAGGAAAAATGTAGAGCAAAATCCACAGCCAACAGGCGCTGCCCACTGCATATTTCACTGCATTGGGAAGTAGTGTGCTACTCGACCAAAAAGCTTCAATGAACGCAGCAACCACCAACATTAAAAATGCGCCAAAAATAATCGGAAATGTAATTTTACCGGCCTGTTTCAAAGCCGCCGTGCGTGACAATTGCCCCGGTCGAATAATATGCATTCCTACTACGCCCCCAGCAGCCGCAGACAACACAATGGCCGTTAATTCAAATGAACCATGGGTAATAACAAAAGAAAAAAATGTACTAGAAAATCCGACATTCACGATATGAGCACTCACCGCACCAAAAAATATAGCGTTAAACAGTAAGTAATAGAGTGTTCCAAACCCCAATAAAAAACCTCCCACAAAACACTGAAATGCAATGGATATATTATTTTTTATATAGAATCCAAACATTAGAAAATCGCTATCAGAATCTCTTTCGTTTCGATAGTTTCCGGTGGTTTCATCGATGCGGGATGCCGGATCGTACATTTGTTCTAATTGGGTAACTTGCGAATTGGGCATTACATTTCGCACAAATTCTGGTTCTATCATAGTGACCGAAAAGGTAATTATGGCTAAACCATAAAATAATATATGCGCCCAAATCACATAGCGGCGAATAAGCAATAACTGAGCTGGAAAATCGTACTTAACAAACTGCCAAAACGGCGCCCAAATCCGGTTACTCGGTTTGTATAAACACTGCTGTCCCTGCAGTAAAAGATCGTTTAAGCGGGAAATTAATGCGGGGCTGTAAAGGCGACTTTTTGCCACAGCCAAGTCATGAGTTAACTGCCGAAATGCATGGGGAAGATCAATATCGTATTCATGCAATTTATTGGGATCTTTTATCGCTTCAGCAAAATCTGACCACTGTTTTTGACGTGATTGTATAAAATCATGCTGCTTCATGCTTTACCCACCAAATTAGCCGCAATAGACTTAAGTTGGCTAACGGCTTCAGGACCTTGCACATTGAGAATGGGTGATAAAATATTGGCTAATTCTTGCTGCCGCTGAGCACTTAAGGTTTTACTGCGCTCAGCAAACGCTATAATCGATTTCTGCATTTCTGGATCTAGCTGTAGCTCTACATTTTTTTGCTTTTCAAAGTTAAAATAACTCATTCTAAGTGGTGCTTCGTTATACACCACCATAGTGCCGCCAATATAATCCCCTACCCGTTTATTGTGCTTAGAAAGTAGTAGGCAAATTCCCCCTAGCAGATAAAACGAAGGCAAAAAATCAACCGCTCTAAATAAGTTTCGAATTAATGAACCGGCAAGGGTAACTGGCAAACCATTGTCATAAACGACGGTTAAGCCAAAGGATTTTTTACCTGGTGTTTGACCTTTTGTTATTTCAAATATCACTGGGTAAAACCATTCCACCAAAAAAGCCGCTATGAGCATTAACCCTATTCCCATATTACCCGCAAAAGACAAAGCTATACCAGCTGCGAGCATAATGACTAAACGGATAAGTAAATCATAAATAAAGGATAAAGTGCGCACGCCAATACCTGCTGGCGTGAGCTGGATATCAATGCCTTCTGGGGTTTCTAAATTTATTTGATTATCTATTTTCAACCGTATAACTCTTGTTTACTACCCAATAAAAGATATAAATATACCCATAAATACAAAACCCCAATAAATTAAGCCGAGTAAGATAAATATCCAATTGGTTAACGTCAGTGCAGCGTTCTGTGCGCCTTGGGGATCATCACAAACCTGATTTATACGATCTTGGACGTACCAAATAGGTAACAATATCAGCGCGATCGTTGCCAGAAAAAATACTACATATAAGGCGAGTTGATCAACGCTCGGTTCCCAGCGATTAGTTAAAGCAGAAACTACAATGGTGATTACATAAAAAGTTGCCATTAAGCCTGATGCCCTGCACGCAATACCTTTAGACTGCAAGGCATCGTTAACTTGCGCAAACAACGAATGGGTAAAGAATATGTTAAAAATAGCCCTGACAATAGGTGTGCAATCAAAATCGGCATTGTCTTTTTGCAATTTCCAATTACGGTAAAACCAATAAATGAGATAAAGATTAAGTGTACAAAAAGATAAGATAATTAATTTAGTGCGGGAAACCACAAAAAAGGCGTTTTTGTCGATTAAATCATGCTGCTCTAAGTCACCCAAATCGGCAGCCGGAGCGTTATACACACTCTCATTATTATTATAATTTGTCGACATGAACTTCCTTGTACTAACGGCATAACAAACTGAGCACAGACTCGCCTTCGTTTGAGTATGCCATAAACATACTCGATATCCAGCATTTTAATGGGTCTAATTAGACCTTAGGTTAACTGGAAATAATTGGTGAAACATTTATACAATTGTGTACCGCTCAACACCGAAGCGGATGGAAAATGCAAAATCGGAATTAAGTCACATGGTGCACAAATCGTTTCTGTACCCCGTTCATTTTCTAGTTCATCGACATTAAGTACCTTAGCTAGGGGCTCACCCTTTTTGATTTCCATACCGGGTTTTGCTAAATAATCGACTATTCCACCTTGGTGGGTATAAAGGATTTTGTAATTGTTTAGTGTTACTGCCACTCGCTGCATGTCTTTTGGGGTGTATTGGGCATCCACTAGACAGCCTTTGGCATTCAAGTAAGACAGAATACTTTGTGCATCGTACAATCCTTCATCGAAACTAATCACTTCTTGAGAACCCATCTCTAAGGTAAAGGCTTCAACTTCGAACTGGATTGGATTAGCTCTTTTTTCAGTTAATAAGTCTTGTAAACTCCACCAATGGCAAAACGTCGCTTCATCTAAAGCACCAGCAAATTTATTGGGAATCAAAATAACATGAGGAATATTAAACAAAGACGCTGACGCTTTTGCATATTCAGGCACATAGATATGCCTTGTAGAGACAGGCCCATTGTGCAAATCAATCACAATATCGGCATCAAAAGCTAATTGTTGTAATTTTAAGTTAAGCTGTTGCGCAAGCCCTAATCCCCAAGTATCCGTTAACTCATCATCAATTTTCTGTTTGATAGCCTGACGAAAACGGGATTTAATCGATTGCAGCGGTTCATCATTGGCTACCGTATCTACAAATTCAGTCACCAAGTTTTGATCATAATAATAACCCCGATTCCAATTGGTGCCATTGATGGGATCAAATCGGCCCAAGGTATACTCACCAGCTTTGATGTTGGTGCCCACCGGATTACAATTTGGTACTAAGGTAATCTCACCACATATATCCAGATTTTTAAGCAATTGAATTAAGTGATAAATCACAACATTGCCCTGCACCTCAGCGCCATGAATCGAGCTTTGTAGGTACACCTTGGGACCTGGTTTACTGCCTTTAAAACGATACAAAGGCACGTTCATATTCCGCCCAGACGCGTTTTGCGCAACCACGAGATATTCTTTGGAAAATTGGTTCATTTATTGACTCAAACAATCTATTTCACAATTATGAATACGTTAATGGAATAGCAACAGTTGTACAAATTAATATGCGTAATTGATGAGATCCATATTTGCTTAAATTGGGTATTAATCACTTTAGATTTAATATAATAAATAAGGACTTTGGCTTTGAGTAATCCAGTTAGCCTCATGTGGTTTCGACAAGACCTTCGCCTGCGGGATAACCCTGCACTGCGCGAGGCTTGTAACAACGGCGATGTTATCCCCGTTTATATTTATGATAATTGCAACGCCGAAAGTTTCACACCAGGCGCAGCCAGTAAATGGTGGCTGCATCACTCGCTACACAGCTTGAACAAATCACTAGACGGTAAGCTGCATATCGCTAGCGGCAATCCCATTGATGTATTACAAAAGATTATTCAACAAACTGGGGCGACTCAAGTTGTCTGGAATCGCTGCTATGAACCCTGGCAGATACATCGCGATAAAGCAGTAAAACAGCAGTTGCAAGAAGATGGCGTGCAGGTAAATAGTTTTAATGGCTCTTTATTATGGGAACCCTGGACGATCATGAACCAGAGTGGTTCGCCTTATAAAGTGTTCACTCCTTTTTACCGCAAAGGATGTTTAAAAGCGCCTTCTCCTCGTTCCGTTGAGGCTGCCCCAAAACAAGCTAATTTTATTTATCAAAATAAGCTGGATCAAGGAATAGATAGCCTTGAGTTGTTGCCGGAAATTAGCTGGTACAAACAGATGCAACAGCAGTGGCAGCCAGGCGAAGAGGGAGCCGGTGTTTCACTGAGTGAGTTTTTAAATGAGCCAATAAATGATTACAAACAAGCCCGTGACGTACCCAGCCTTAATGGCACATCTCATCTTTCACCGCATTTACATTTTGGAGAGATATCTCCAAACCAAATATGGTATGCCACCTTACATAAATTTAACGGCAGCATGGAAGACCCGCACATGGATTGTTTTTTAAGTGAAATTGGCTGGCGTGAATTTAGTTATTACTTGTTATATCACTTTCCGACCTTACCCAGTGAAAATTACAATGCCAAATTCAATCAATATCAGTGGCGTGGTCGCAATAATGACTTGCAAGCGTGGCAACAAGGTCAGACAGGCGTGCCCATTGTTGATGCGGGAATGCGTGAACTGTGGCAGACCGGTTACATGCACAACCGTGTGCGCATGATCGTTGGCTCATATCTGGTGAAAAACCTTCGCACCCATTGGCATCATGGCGAGAGCTGGTTTTGGGATTGTTTATTGGATGCGGATTTGGCCGCCAATAGTGCGAGCTGGCAATGGATAGCTGGCTCAGGTGCCGATGCATCGCCCTTTTTTAGGATTTTCAATCCTGTTACGCAAGGTGAAAAATTTGATAGTGAAGGTGAATACGTACGTCATTACTGCCCTGAGTTAAAACACCTTCCCAACAAGTACATCCATAAACCATGGGACGCACCTAAAGAAGTCTTAGCAACAGCAGGAATCCGTCTTGGTGATGAATACCCTCACCCATTGGTGGATTTAAAAGAGTCGCGCCAACAAGCTTTAGATGCCTATGAAGCGGTTAAAAACGCCTAAATGACAGGATGAAATGAAAGCCATGGCAAACACCTTAAGATTAATTCTCGCCGATCAGCTAAGTATGTCGGTAGCAAGCCTGCGAGATTGTGACAAAAACAGTGATTTAATTTTGATGGCGGAAGTAAAAACAGAAGCCAGCTATGTAAAACATCACAAAAAGAAAATCGCATTTTTATTTTCTGCCATGCGTCACTTTGCCAAAGAATTAACGGACTCAGGGTATCAAGTCCGTTATATAAAATATGAAGATGTTGATAACCAAGGCAGCCTTTTTAAGGAAGTGGAGCGGACCTGTCAAAACCTAGAGATAGATAAAGTCGCGCTGACATTTCCCGGCGAGTACCGTGTACTTAAAGATTTTCAAAGTTGGCAACAAAAGCTAGGTATTCCCGTGGAGATCTTGAACGATGACCGCTTTTTAAGTCATATAGATGATTTTGCTGATTGGGCAAAAGATAAAAAACAACTGCGAATGGAGTTTTTTTATCGACAAATCCGTCAGTCGAGTATGACCTTGATGGAAGCTGATCAACCCAGCGGGGGTAAATGGAATTATGACAGCGCTAACCGCAATGCTATGGATAAAGATGTCGAGGTTCCTGCGCACACTCAGTTTGACCCCGATCACATCACTCAAGATGTATTGAAACTGGTTGAGTCTGAATTTGCTGAGCATTTTGGCAATTTGGACAATTTTCACTTTGCCACCACACGTCAGCAAGCCTTAGTGGTGTTGAAAGATTTTGTCAGCCAAAGGTTACTAAACTTTGGCCAATATCAAGATGCCATGGTGCAAGGTAAACCTTGGCTTTTTCATTCCCATATCAGCTTTTATTTGAACTGTGGATTACTGCTGCCCAAAGAGGTCGTTGAGCTTGCTGAGAATGCATATCGTAATGGCGAAGCCCCGCTTAATTCCGTCGAAGGTTTTATTCGTCAGGTTATTGGCTGGCGAGAATATGTCAGAGGTATTTATTGGCTAAAAATGCCCGATTACAAAAAGCAAAATGCGTTGCATGCACAGCGAAAATTACCAGATTTTTTCTGGAATGCAGAAACCGATATGAATTGTTTGCAGCAATGCATCAGCGAAACACGAGACAACGCCTATGCCCATCATATTCAACGTTTAATGGTATTGGGTAACTTTTTGTTATTGGCTGGGGTGCACCCTGATGATGTCAATGAGTGGTATTTGATTGTGTATGCCGATGCCTATGAATGGGTGGAAATGCCCAATGTTAGCGGCATGATTTTATATGCTGATGGTGGACTACTCGCGAGTAAACCCTATGCTGCAAGCGGAAGTTATATCAATAAAATGTCGAATTACTGCCAACATTGCCATTACAACGTCAAACTGAAAACTGGTGCCCAGGCCTGCCCATTCAATTATCTTTATTGGGACTTTTTAGATCGCAATCGAGAAAAGCTCGCCACAAACCCAAGGTTAGGCATGCCATACGCCACGCTAAATAAGATGAAAGATGACAAATTAAGACATATTCGCCAAGACAGCGATATATTTTTTAAGGCATTAGATAACAATGAACGTGTGTAGTTGTGGCTTAGCCTCGGGAAAAATCCCGTGCTACACCTTGTTGGCGATGCGTTAACACCGCGTTAGTCTCGATGTATCAAACAGCCACGGGATAAATCCCGTGCTACATCTTGTAGGTGGATGAGTTAGCCCCGCGTTAGTTTCGATGTATCAAACAGCCACGGGATAAATCCCGTGCTACATCTTGTAGGCGGATGCTTTAGCACCGCGTTAGTATCGATGTATCAAACAGCCACGGGATAAATCCCGTGCTACATCTTGTAGGTGGGTGCTTTAGCACCGCGTTAGCTTCGATGTATCAAACAGCCACGGGATAAATCCCGTGCTACATCTTGTAGGTGGATGAGTTAGCCTCGCGTTAGTTTCGATGTATCAAACAGCCACGGGATAAATCCCGTGCTACATCTTGTAGGTGGGTGCTTTAGCCCCGGTTTAGTTTCGATGTATCAAACAGCCACGGGATAAATCCCGTGCTACATCTTGTAGGTGGATGAGTTAGCCCCGCGTTAGTTTCGATGTATCAAACAGCCACGGGATAAATCCCGTGCTACATCTTGTAGGTGGATGAGTTAGCCCCGCGTTAGCCTCGATGTATCAAACAGCCACGGGATAAATCCCGTGCTACACCCTGTAGGCGGGTGCTTTAGCACCGCGTTGGGGACTAAATTAACGTTTTTTGTTGGACTTGCCTGCCGCCTTGTTGTGGGGCTGGTTATCACTGAATCGCGTCAATCCTTGCTGAGCTTTGGCATTTCCTTTGCCTTTGGCATAAGCCTTGTTTCGAGACCGTTTTGCATATGCATTGTGCGCCTTACCACTTAGTTCCTCTTTGCTTTCTAGAGGCACTAGGTGCTTGGGTCCGTTGCCAATCAAATGCGCTTTACCCATTTCTTTCAATGCTTTGCGGATTACTGGCCAGTTTGCTGGATCGTGATAACGTAAAAAAGCACGATGCAGGCGGCGGTGTATCTCACCTTTGGGCACTGTAACTTGTTCACTTTTGTGATTGACTTTATGAATCGGATTTTTACCCGTGTGATACATGGTAGTCGCGTTGGCCATCGGTGATGGATAGAAATTTTGCACCTGATCCAACTTAAAGTTGTGCTCTTTGAGCCACATGGCCAAACTCACCATATCCATATCTTCCGTGCCCGGGTGAGCAGAAATAAAATACGGAATAAGATACTGAATTTTGCCCGCTTCTTTGGTGTACTTATCGAACATTTCTTTAAAACGTTCATAAGTGCCCATGCCGGGTTTCATCATCTTATCAAGTGGTGCTTTTTCAGTATGTTCTGGAGCGATTTTTAAGTAGCCGCCCACATGATGGGTGACTAATTCACGAACATAATTAGGATCTTCAATGGCCAAGTCATATCGCACACCTGAAGCAATCAATACCTTCTTAACACCTTCCACTTTACGAGCTTTTTTGTAAAGCTCAACGGTAGGTGTTTGATCGGTGTCCAAATGTCCACAAATATCCGGCCAGACGCATGAAAGACGGCGACATGTTTGTTCCGCCTTTGCGCTCTTACATCGCAATTTATACATATTCGCAGTAGGACCGCCTAGATCAGAGATCACGCCGGTAAAACCGGGAACTTTGTCGCGAATTTGTTCAATTTCACGGATAATTGACTCTTCTGAGCGACTTTGAATAACCCGGCCTTCATGCTCTGTAATCGAACAGAAAGTGCAACCACCAAAACAACCCCGCATGATATTCACCGACGTTTTAATCATATCGTAAGCAGGAATTTTAGCTTTCCCATAACTAGGATGAGGTACGCGAGCATAGGGTAAATCAAACACCGCATCCATCTCTTCAGTTTCCAATGGAAAAGCAGGCGGGTTAATCCAAATAATGCGATCACCGTGGCGCTGGGCCAGTGCACGAGCACAACCTGGATTGGTTTCTTGATGCAAGATCCGTGATGTATGGGCGTAATGTGTTTTCTCTGCACGTACCACATCATAGGGAGGTAGCATGACGTACGTCTTCTCCCAAGGCTTTCTGCGCTGAGATTTAGAAGTAAATGGCTGAACTACGACCGGTTTCGCTTTTTGCGCGTCATCGATAACTTTGTTTTGTTCATCTTCAGCTACCGCACACTTATCTTCAATGTATTCATAGGGGCTGGGAATAGGATCAATTTTTCCAATTACATCAACGTGTGTAGAATCCACACCTTGCCATTCAGGTAATGGCTCTTTGCGAATTACTGCAGTACCACGGACATCTTGCATGTCAACAATAGTCTCACCTGCGGCGAATCGATGGGCGATTTCCAGTAACGGACGTTCTGCGTTACCAAACATCAACATATCTGCTTTTGAGTCAAATAAAACAGAGCGTTTTACTTTGTCTGACCAATAATCGTAGTGGGCAATTCGTCTTAAACTGGCTTCAATACCACCAATGATGACTGGTTTTTTGTAGGCTTCTTTACAGCGTTGAGTATAAACGGTAACGGCTCGGTCAGGGCGCTTTCCACCTTCATTATTGGGGGTATAAGCGTCATCGTGGCGTAATTTTCGATCCGCTGTATAGCGGTTGATCATAGAATCCATATTGCCAGCGGTTACCCCAAAAAATAAATTGGGTTCACCTAACTGCATAAAATCTTTTTTGCTGGTCCAGTCTGGTTGCGAAATAATTCCAACTCTAAAGCCCTGAGCTTCGAGTACACGACCGATTACAGCCATTCCAAAACTAGGATGATCTACGTAAGCATCTCCGGTCACAATAATAATGTCACAGCTATCCCAGCCTAACTGATCCATTTCCTTTCGAGACATTGGCAAAAATGGAGCGGGGCCAAAACATTCAGCCCAATATTTAGGATAGGAAAATAGCCCTCTTTCAGCTTTCATTCGCTGAACAGGCTGTCGCATAACAGTCATGTATTGTACCAAGAAGTTAAGGGTTCAAAATTTCGCGGAGTATACCAGAAAAAGCCTTTGGACAAGAATAATATCGCGATAAAGGACGCATCCTTCTACAGCTAAGTGTCAAGTAATCTGCTCACTCTTTGTACATTTGTGTGTTGGCAGCAGATTGCTCGACATGGAAGTTCTCTGCTGTTCAGGCTACTCGTTGATTATCCTGACTTCTTTTTCTTGCCTCCTGCGCTCTTCACTCTTGATCGGGTTTACTCTTTACTCGCCATTCCGCTTGCTCTCTACTCGTCATCCCGCTTGCTCTTTACTCGTCATCCCGCTTGCTCTTTACTCGTCATCCCGCTTGCTCTTTACTCGTCATCCCGCTTTGCAATCACCTCAATGCCGAAACCATTATCAATTACTTGTAATTCAATGGGTTGGCAACATATTTGGCAATCTACTATTTGCTGCTGATTGATGTCGTTGGCTTCATCTATCTCCAGATCGTTGTAAGTCATACAATATGGACACTCAAATTTACTTGCTACTGTGAGGCTCATGGCTACTCCTTGAGTTGTAAAAGATTAATTTGTTTACGTAAAAGGCGTCGAAAAAGTTTGAAAAACAAACCAATACTGACTGGATATACAGTAGTTTTTAAAATACACTGGCTTTGTGTCCCAGCAAAATTTTTAATCTATTGATGAAAGAACTCCCCAGTAAATACTATTTAACTCATTTTCATGAATTTCTCGCGTTTGTTTCCGGACCCTGTGCACATTTACTCTCTATTGAAGATAGTGCTTTTATCGGTAAATTTCATACTCTTTGTGAAGATGCACAATGTTTGTATGTCCGTGGATTAAATAGAAAATCTCCAATAATCAGACGTAACTCATTGTTTTATGATGAGATTAACGATCACCAATTGCATCTAGAGAGGCTTATAACAGAAGGCTTTTACACTGAAGTAAAAAAAGAGCATCTTGCTGAATTAACTCATAATCTAACCAAACCAGAATTGGCCCAGGTGCTGCGTAATGCGAATGTCAGTTTTAAAAGCTCCCAAAGTAAAGCTGATTATTTACAATTAGTGAATGAGTTTTGTCAATTTGAAGACTTCTGCGCCTTTCTAGATCCCACTGTTGTGTTGCACCGAGGGCAAGATCAGCACATAAACTATTTTTTATTCTTATTTTTTGGTGATCTGAACAGTAACTTATCCAAGTTTTCAATGCGTGATCTGGGGATTATGCCAACTCAACGAGGGGTCAGTACTGACAATGCGCGATTCGATTTCATTGACGAAGCTAAGAGTGCGTTTTTTTATGCTCATCAACGGCGTGAAGTCATGTCTTTATTACCAGAGCAACAAATTGCACTTGCCCAACAGTTCCCATCATTTCCAACTCCACAAGGTACCTTAGCCAATGAACATTGTGACCGTTTTCTATTAAGATTAGGCAAAGCCATACTCCCCCACGACCAGTCTCTTGGCATAAAATTATTAGCCGCATCTTCGGAGCCTTTAGCACAAGAAAAAGTGATCCGTGAAAAGTACAAGTTAGGTGAAAAAGAGTGGGTGAAAAACCGTTTAGAAATGATTATTGAGGAACCAGATTCTGAAGTACTATTATCGTTTGCCGAAGACTTTTTGGCCCGTAAATTTCAGCAAAAACGCACCAGTACGCTCACCGACATGTTACGAGAACAATCAACAACAGTACTTATTGATGAAATGTACATGGATTCGGTGGAACATGGCGTAAAATTGTTTTATCAGAAACAAAAAAAACAGGCCTTTCGCACTGAAAACCGATTGTGGCGAGCATTGTTCGGTTTAGTTTTTTGGCATGAACTTTTTGAAATGGATAGCAATGCGTTAGTCACTGAATTCGATTACAAACCCCAGGCTATCAATCAAAACAACTTTTATAATCTGTACGAACAAGATATTGAAACTCGCCTATACCGAATGACCAGTGCGCAAATCACATTCAAACAAGTATCTAAAGTTATGCTTGAAAAGTACGGTCGCCCCAATGGAATTTTTCGTTGGCACAAATCCTTACTCGAAGTTTTAGCGGTATTTTTTGATCATGTTGACATTGAAGGTCTCAAAGAGCATTTGAGAATGATGGCAAAGGACTTTAAAAACTACGCTGACGGTTATCCGGATATCATGGTAGTCGATAACACCGGACTGAGATTTGAAGAAATAAAAGCCCCTGGAGACCAATTGCGTAAAAACCAATTGTTAACCATAAAGCTACTAAGAAAATCAGGCTTTAAGGTCGCAGTCACTCAAGTTGAATGGTTTTTAGATCCCTTACAACCCTATGCAGTCGTCGATATCGAAACCACGGGCGGTCGTGCAAATCAACATCGTATAACCGAAATAGGTATCGCCAAGGTTGTAAACGGGAAAGTGATCGATACGTGGCAAACGCTAATCAATCCTCAACGGCACATTCCGCAAAAAATCACACAATTAACGGGTATTGATGATGAAATGGTGAGTGATGCTCCCTTATTTGTGGAAATCGCTGAAAACTTACGAAGTTACTTATCTGATTGTGTTTTTGTCGCTCACAATGTCAATTTTGATTATGGTTTTATCCGCGCCGAATTTGAACGTCTTGAACAAAGTTTTCGCATGCCCAAGTTATGTACGGTAAGAGAAATGCGCAAAGCGGTTCCAGGCCTTCCGTCTTATTCATTAGCCAACTTAACCCGGCATTTTGGTATTGATATGACTCGACATCACAGAGCCTTATCAGATGCTCAAGCAGCCGCAGAGTTGTTATTTATTATCAACGAAGTGCGTCATGAAAAAGCCAATGGGAGTCGTTTGCGGGGCTAAAGCACCCGCCTACAAGATATATGTTCCCCCCTCCCCTTGCAGCATAGGCTTTAGCCCATAGATTCATTTCATTCAGGTTAATCTAATTGCGCGGAGCTAAAGCACCCGCCTACAAGATATGTGTTCCCCCTTACCCTTGTAGCATGGGCTTT
>NZ_BAABWR010000027.1:0-53512 GCF_040370605.1 Aliiglaciecola sp. NS0011-25 | reverse complement strand
GCTGTTATATTTCCAACGGGATAAATCCCGTCCTACAGGTGTTTATAACCATGGGCTTTAGCCTGTCGGTCGCTGTTGTATTTCCAACGGGATAAATCCCGTCCTGCAGGTGTTTGTAACCACCGATGCCAAAACATGATTGAATTTCAGGTATAAAAAAAGCGGCTTAAAAGCCGCTTTTAACGTAAATATTGCGTATTAACGTAATACTTTTTCTTTCTTAGTAGCTGTTACAACAGCTTCAATACGACGGTTCACTTTATGTGCTGCTGCAGTATTGCTTGTATCTAATAATTGAGTTTCACCAAAACCTTCAGCGCTCAATCTGCTTGCATCAATACCGTAGTCATCGATAAGCAATTGTCTAACTGCTCTTGCACGCTTAAGTGAAATAGTCATGTTGTAATCCGCACGACCTGGTGCAGAAGCGTGACCTTCAATTGTAGTATGAGTATTCGGGAAACGATTCAAGAAATCAGCGAATTCTTGGAACTTAGGATCCTTCGGATTTTGAATAACACTGCTGTTATTTGCAAAAGTTACTTTAAGTGTTTCACGAACTTCTACTTCTTCAAAAACACTACAGCCCATTGAATCTACTTTATCTGTAAGAGGCGTGTCAGCACACTGATCTACATTATCAAGAACGCCATCTTGGTCGCTATCAAGTTCTAAACTACAACCTTTAGCACCTACAGGTGTACCAGCTGGAGTATTTGGACATTGGTCAATGTCGTTCAATACGCCGTCGCCGTCTAAATCTATGCTACAACCGTTGCTGTCTACTCGTGCACCGATAGCAGTGTTAGGGCATTGATCAAGATTGTCGTTAACGCCATCTTGGTCAGCATCACCAGGAGCTTTAGGACCAGTAGAACCAAATGTGTAAGCTAAACCTAGTTTAGCGCTTACGTCATTGTATGCTTGTCCGAAATCATGGTAAGCAGCTACTTCAGTAATTAGCTTAACTTTTTCAGATAGATCCCAGTGCTTACCAAGACCAAGGTTAGCCATGCTTCCAGAGTCAACCATATCGATATGTTTCAAACCACCAAATATATACATTAGGTCGTCATCTAGGAAATACATTGCATCAATACCGAAACGTATTGCGCTGTCATCTTCTAGGTTAGCATCACTTTGTAAGTTAACTTTAGATACTTCGAAACGACCACCCCAGTGCTCGCTTTCTCTAACACCAACTTCAGCACCTAGTCCTAGGCCAGCATCAAAAGAAGTAAAGTCGAAGCTTTTCTCTTCATCTGGCTTATAAATCTCAGTAAAGCCGCCTATCCAGTATTTATCTGAAGAATCTTCAGCTGCGAAAGCGTTACTTGAAATAGCAGCTAAAAGACTTGCTGCGATTAATGATTTTTTCATGTTTCCATCCCGTGTGTAGTGGTTGTCTAAATTAAAAGTAAATTTTTCAAATTATTGTCAATTCTACGTGTCAAAAATATAGTTTTCACACGTCTTTTTCGAGTCCTTGTAGTGTCGCCACTATATTTCTTTGGGTCCCATGGTCTCGGTGCTCACCTAAGTATATCCCTTGCCACGTCCCCATTTCCAGCTTACCTGAGCTAATGGGGATATTTAAATTGTTACCAAAAATACTCGCTTTAATATGTGCTGGCATATCATCATCACCCTCAATATCATGCAAGTAATGTTCCGAACCTTCAGGAATCATCCGATTTATTTGAGTTTCGAGATCAATTCTTACTGTAGGGTCTGCATTTTCGTTAATTGTGAGGCTTGCACTGGTGTGTTGAATAAATAAATTCAACATACCTACAGACATCTCTCGTATTTCAGGCAGCTGTCCAAGGATTTCTTGGGTAATTAAATGAAACCCTCTTGCTTTGACTCTTATTGTTATTCTTTTCTGTATCCACATTGCGACACTATTTATTAAAGCATATTTCTAAATATGCTTTTCCTGCCTCGCTGGTAAACGGCATAACTAATTTAGCGCCGTCAACCTGATGATTAATTGTATGGTTTTTACCAAAAACTACAATAGGTGTGGCCATACCAAATTCTTGACTTGTTTCAGCAAGCGTACTTTTCGCGCCACCACAAACCATATTTACAACTTCTCCAACCATGTCCTGAACATCGTCATCTACACTTGTTGGTTTTTCGCCTAGCATTTTATTCATTATATCAAGTGCTAAGGATTCCTCGAAAGTGATCGACAAAGAACCTTTAATATCGTCACCAATCATTCCGATTAAACCTGACACATCACCGCAAGCCTTAGAGTCGACCTTTTCTAGTGCTTCTCCTGGCTTCAATTCGGTTTGAGCCATGGTCAACAACACATTTATAAAAGATGCAATAAATGGCTTAATGAATTCGGCGTTCATAGAACTAGTGTTTCCTTATCCCGTTCTAGCATTTACAGAGGTAAAACAAATTTACCCAGAACTAAATGAAGATGGAATGGATGACTACTGACAAAGTGCGCAGGTTCCATGTGCTTCAATCGTTTGTTTACTCACTTTGAATCCAACAGAGTTTGCCTGTTTATCCAATGTTTCTTTCAATCCTTCTGACTGAATTTCTTTTACTAAGCCGCATTTATCGCAGATTAAAAACTGAACTGGATGACTGCAATCAAAATGATGACAGGCAACAAAAGCATTGGTGGATTCTAATCTATGAACCAAACCGAATTCGAGTAAAAAGTCTAAGGTACGATAAACAGTCGCAGGTTTGGCGCCGCTTTCTGTCACTTTTAATTCATCTAACAACTCGTAAGCACCTACAGAACTACTTTTGTTCAACAGTAATTCATAGACTTTTTCTCTCAGGCTTGTGAATCGAGCACCCTTACCTTCACAGTATTCTTTAGCTCTAGACAATTGTGCATCGATATTCATTATAGCTAGTTATGTCCTTTTTAACCCTATTTATTCAGGGATTGAAGCAACTGATCTTCTAATTCAAATCGTGCTTCTAGTTGTTGACCTAAAAACGAAAGCTTATCGTCAAAATTCGCTAAATTCTTATCTGAGGAAACTTCGGCGAATAAATCATTAAACGCTAGTGCTTCTTCAGTTGTCTCTGAAATGCGAGGATATATAGACTTTTCAAGACTCTGATCGTTATTATTCTTTTGTGGATCTGAAGCCAGTTTATCATAAACTTCAAAATGCCCAGTGGATACATAATCCACTAAGGTTTCGCAGAAGGTCCTGATTTCACTTATTTCCGGCAACCCAGAAGTTTGCTTCTCAAACGGCGGTAAGCCCGCCAATTGACAATATTGTACCAGTAATTTTTGACGCTCTTGCAACCATATATCTACAGACTTATGGTAGCCACTCCATTTTTGCTTAGCGAGTTCGACTTTGGTCAACATTGTAGATCCTTACAAGAGTCCATTTCATTGAAACATAGTATATCATTGGCAATAGTGTAACTAAACTATGCTTTAGTCTATTGACGCAGATCAATTGTAACATCTGACTTTCAAGAAAGGCTAGAAATCGTGTTAAACTAATTTCATCATTCTGACTTCAAATTGTGGTAATTATACCTTGTTTTGGTGTCTCTAAAAGACGACATGTGTGTGACTTATGCTAATAAATATTAAAGAAATCGGCGTTAATACTGAAGTTCAGTGGATTATTTTTATGGGCGACCGTGTTGTCGCAAATAAGGAACAGCAAGAGTTGCTAAGAGCCACTTGGCAAGATCTGGCAATGATTCATCATTACGACGATCAAATCATTTCATTGGGTGAGTTCGACGGAACTCCCTGCCTAGCAGTCGATGTAGGCAATGAGCAGCTGGTTATTGAAGAATACGAAACTATTAGTCTCCGTGGCATTTACCTTGGTAATAATTTTCCTTTGTTCCAGACTGTCGCCCGTGCTTGGCAATGGATATTGTTTAGACGAACCCATCGTTACTGTGGTCAGTGTGGAAGTGCGATGCAGCAAGTGAATTGGGAAATGGCAACCCAGTGCTTTAATTGCCAGCATCGCTGCTACCCGCGTGTTTCACCTTGTATAATTGTTGCTATCCGTAAAGGAAATAAAATATTACTAGCACAAGGTAAAGCACAACGAGATCGAAAAATGTTTTCTACCTTAGCCGGATTCGTAGAAAGTGGTGAAAGCTTAGAGCAAGCGGTTCATCGAGAAGTATTTGAAGAGGTTGGGATTAAGGTAAAGAACCTTGAGTATTTTGACAGCCAACCTTGGCCGTTTCCCCATTCTTTGATGATGGGGTATTTAGCTGAACATGACAGCGGAGAAATTGAAGTTGATGGCGATGAGATTTTAGAAGCTCATTGGTACGAACCTGACCAGCTGCCAATAATTCCGCCGCGAATATCTATTGCTGGGCAATTAATTGAAGAAACCTTGCGACGCATAGCGCAATCCGATAATTAAGCTTATTAGAAATAAAAAACCCTGCTGAGCAGGGTTGTAATATTTTAGCGTCGAGGGCTCGTTAATCGAGCTTCTTAATTGTTAGAACTTTTACACCATTATTTTATAGCAAATGGTGATAACGTAAATCAAGAATTATTTTTAAAATATGTTATAAAAAACTAAAAATCGATAAATATACCCTCAACAACACTTTTTTACTAAACTATGCCGCAATTTTAAAATAATGAGCTTCTCACTAATTCACAAAAATTACTGTTGGCTCGGCTTAACCCCTTTAATAAACGGATAAATCATGCAGTTAAAAAACGATCGCTATCTACGCGCTTTGCTTCGTCAACCAGTCGATGTCACCCCAGTGTGGATGATGCGCCAAGCCGGTCGCTATTTGCCAGAATATAAAGCGACTCGTGCAGAAGCGGGCGATTTTATGTCACTTTGTAAAAATGCCGAATTGGCCTGTGAAGTGACTTTACAACCTTTGCGACGCTTTGATTTAGATGCTGCTATTTTATTTTCCGATATTTTGACTATTCCTGATGCAATGGGACTTGGTCTGTATTTTGAAGCAGGGGAAGGTCCTAAATTTAAACACCCATTAACTAGTCGCTCGCAAATCGAGGCGCTGCCTATTCCTGATCCTGAAGATGAACTGGGTTATGTTATGAATGCAGTGCGTACTATTCGACGCAACTTAAAAGGGGAAGTGCCATTAATTGGATTCTCTGGCAGTCCATGGACGCTTGCCACTTATATGGTAGAAGGCGGTGCTAGCAAAGCATTCACTAAAATTAAGAAAATGGCATTTGCAGATCCTCAGTCATTGCACTTATTGCTAGATAAACTTGCAGATTCAGTGATTTCGTATCTGAATGCACAAATAAAAGCCGGAGCACAATCGGTAATGGTATTTGATACTTGGGGAGGGGTGCTAACTCCAAGAGATTATCAATTATTTTCATTGCAGTACATGCACAAAATTGTTGATGGCCTGATTAGAGAATATGAAGGACAGCGCATACCAGTTACATTGTTTACTAAAAATGGTGGGGCATGGATTGAGAAAATCGCCGACACCGGATGTGATGGTGTGGGACTTGATTGGACCATTGATATTGCAGACGCTAAGCGCCGAGTAGGCGATAAAGTAGCGTTACAGGGCAATATGGACCCGTCCATTCTTTACGCGGATGCTCCTCGCATTGAAGAAGAAGTTAAAACGATATTGGCTGGATTTGGTGAAGGCACTGGTCACGTATTCAATCTCGGCCACGGTATTCATCTAGATGTGCCACCTGAAAATGCAGGTGTATTTGTGGAAGCGGTGCATAAATTCAGTAAGCCCTATCACCAAACTGCAAAATAATGAAATCGCCGTTTGTTTTATGGGTTAGTGCTGGATTAATATTCTTTGCTGGATATTGGTTCGGCACTGTTCAATCGGAACATAACGGCGACATTGTGAACAACGAGGTATTAGTTGAAATTGAACAGAAAAGTGAACAGCCGCTAACTGAAAATACGCATACCACTTCGAATCAGCAGACGACCAAAGAAATCGAGATTCAAATAAAAGCCAAGGATGAAAACCTTAGCTTGTTAGATGATAAAAATAACCAACAAGATCAAGATTTAGCTGAGTTAGGTGAAGCATTTCAGCAATCGAAATTGTCTCGTCAACTAACAGAATTAAAAGAAGTCGATTTCGAACAGGATTACTCCGCCAACCACACCAACTTAACCGCGCAAAATCAAATCAGTGATTTTTTGTCTTTACACCAAGATGCTGAACTAATTGATCTTTATCGACTTGATTGTGATAACAGCCGATGCCAAATGATCGGCGAATATGCTGGTGAACATCAAGATTGGGCTAAGGTAATATCTGGTATGCGAGGCTCTGATTGGTGGGATTATGTTGGGACGTCGTCATCCACTACAAGCAAAGATGGAAAAACTTATTTCCACATTTTTTTAGATAAATAGGCCGCTGCTCACGCATTAATCAGCCCAACAGATAATCAATCAGGCATCTCTTGGCAGACCTTTTTCCACACTTCTAATTAGTCGCTTTGTGAGTCTTTGAGTTTGCGCCGTACTGGGCACGGATTGTTGGCGTTCGAACTGTTGTTGTATGGCCCATTGAATGTGTTCCGAAACCATTTCACTAGTATCTTTCAATTGTGCTTGTAGTGCGTCCAAAATAGACTGGTCGAATTCTGCGTTACCCATAGCTACCGCTATATTTCTTTGCCATTTTTGGAAACCGATTCGACGGATGGCGGATCCTTCCGTATTAGTAAGAAATTGCTTTTCATCCCACGAAAATAACGTAACTAAGTCAGCGCCTTTAATGACTTTTCTACCATAAAAATCTTTTTCTTGGGTCAGTTGGGCGTATCGATTCCATGGGCAAATCAATTGACAGTCATCACAGCCATAAATGCGGTTTCCTATGGCTGTTCGGAAATGCTCAGGAATCACTCCATCATACTCAATGGTTAAATAAGAAATGCAACGTCGTCCGTCAACAACATAAGGCTCTACAATGGCTTGCGTAGGACAGATAGTTAGACAGGCTGTGCAACTACCACAATTTTGCTCCACGGGTTGGTCGACGGGGAGCGGAATATTGACAAATAATTCACCTAGAAAAAACCAAGAACCCGCTTCTTTATTGATCGTTAATGAATGCTTACCGGTCCAGCCTATACCGGCTTTTTCTGCAACCGCATGTTCTAATACAGGCGCAGAGTCCACAAATGGACGAAATTCTAAATCAACAAATTGTTGTTTGATTTGTTCACCGAGTTTTTTAAGTCGGTTACGCAGCAGTTTATGGTAATCACGACCCACAGCATAACGACTTATGTAGGCGGTTTTAGAGCGTTTTAAATCTTTTGCAAAACTAGCATCAGGGGGGAGATAGTCCATTCTTACACTAATCAATCGCAAAGTGCCTTCGAGCAACTTGGCTGGATCTGCGCGTTTTTCTTGATTTCGCTCAAAAAACTGCATATCTCCGTTGAAGCCTTTGTCTAGCCAGCTTTCGAGGTGAGCCTGATGTTGAGATAAATCGGTATCGGTAATTCCCACTTGCTGAAAACCTAGCGCTTTGCCCCACTCCTTGATATTTTGGGCTAAGCTATCCAGAAAATCGGGAGATAATTGTGTCACAGCGGTCCTTAAAAGCAGAATTGTCAGAACAAAGGTTATCACAAAATCTTTATACAGCGCAGTGTGTAAGAGAAGGCGAAGTGGAAGCGGCTAAACAGATGTCTATTCCTCTTTACGACGTTATGCTGATCGCTGGCGAAAAGTTATTTCAATGGATTCAGAAACATTTCGATCATCAGACCAATATTTTAGTGGTGGTTGGAACGGGTAATAATGGCGGGGACGGCTATGTTGCTGCCAGTCTGTTATTGGATGATGGTTATAAGGTGTCGCTCGCATCTATCGATCCGGCTCGACAATTATCTGGCGATGCTGCTTTGGCGCAAAAAAGTTGGGTAGCCAGCGGTGGCGAAGTGGCTGATATTCGATTGTTAGATACCGAACATTTTGAGCTAATTGTAGACGGACTTTTAGGCACTGGATTAAATGGACCTGTATCATCCGCCTATCAGTCTGTTATTCAGCGAATTAATCAATCGGCGGCTCATATTTTATGTATTGATATTCCATCGGGTCTTGATGCCAATACAGGCGCAACGCTAGGAGCCAGTATTAATGCAGATACCACCATTACATTTGTTGGTATAAAAACCGGATTGGTCACCGCTAACGGCAAACAAAAATCGGCTAATTTAATATTTGAAGAATTGAACATTGGTGAAACCTTTGCACATCTCACTGAGCCTAAAGCACGCTTAGTCGAATACGCTGACTTTGCTCCTTTACCTTCACGTGCTTTATATAGCCACAAAGGAAATAATGGTAAATTGCTGTGTATCGGCGGCAATAATGGGATGGCTGGAGCGATTCGTCTTACTGCTGAGGCGGCCATGCGCACGGGGGCCGGGCTGGTAAAGGTTTACTGTCATCCCAGTTCAGCGTCATCGATTGTGCAGAGTAGGGCAGAAATAATGGCTAGCAGTGAAAATTTGTTGCAGCTATTAGATTGGGCAGATTGTATCGTATTTGGTCCTGGTTTAGGTCAAACTTCTTGGAGCCAAGAAACCTTTAATCAATTATTGAGTTATCTGGTTGATCAAGATAAACCACTAGTAATTGACGCCGATGGCTTAAATTTACTAAGTCAGCAATTGCACGCGTTGAATTTATCTTATTTGATAATGTCTCCTCATAGTGCCGAAGCGGCAAGGTTGCTAAATATAAGCATCGAAAGTGTGGAAAATGATCGCTATCAAGCGGCATCAAAATTGGTCGAAACCTATGGCGGAAATTGTATTCTAAAAGGTGCTGGCAGTATTGTTCATGGACCCTTCGGCACATATGTATGTGCAAATGGCAATCCAGGTATGTCGACAGCAGGAATGGGGGATGTTCTTTCAGGTGTTCTGGGATCTCTAGCAGCGCAAGGGATGACAGCAACTGATGCGAGCTTATACGGCACCTGCATTCATTCCGCGGCCGCCGATTTAGTGGCGGACAACTTTGGTCAACGTGGTATGATTGCCAGTGATTTATTTGATTATTTAAGACAACTAGTTAATTGAAAATGAAATATACGCAGTTTTTGCCAGATGAGGCAGCTACACTCAATATTGCTAAACGAATTTCCCAACTGACCACCCAGCATTTAGTTATTTATTTGTCTGGTGATCTTGGTGCAGGTAAAACCTCGTTTAGTCGAGGCTTTTTGCATGGTTTGGGGCATGTCGGGAACGTTAAAAGTCCGACCTATACTATCGTCGAGCCTTATGAAGTGCCACCTTGGAGAGTTTTTCACTTTGATTTGTATCGCTTAGCAGATCCTGAAGAGCTCGAATATATGGGAATTCGCGATTATTTTGCAGAAGACTGCATTTGCCTAATTGAGTGGCCCGATAAAGGCGCTGGTCTATTGGCAACAGCTGATTTAGAGATTAGTATAGAATTTGAAGCTGGTGGAAGGCGCATCCATCTAGCCTCCCATTCTGATGTTGGGCAAAAAATTGTAGAGATATTACAAAAATAATAATGATGAATACTGTATCTAGACTGATAGCTCAAATATTGAGCGGCACTTTGATGCTGCTTATCAGTCATTTCTGTATTGCACAAAATGCAATTGAAGCGTTGCGCCTGTGGCCTTCTCCGGATAATACTCGGGTGGTTTTAGATCTCACCGAGCAACCTGAATACTCCTATTTCACCCTTTCAAACCCAGAGCGGTTAGTTATCGATTTGGCAAATACTAAGGGCGATATTGATCTTGCTGGTTTTGCCAAATCATCCGATTTAGTTAAAAAAATAAGGTACAGCTCTGCCAAAGATGCTTCGTCAGTGCGGGTTGTACTCGAACTAAATCGAAAATTGAATACCGAAATTTTTGCGTTACCGCCTACTGCGCCATATAAAAATCGTTTAGTGATAGATTTAAGTGACCACTCGAACAGCACCCAGCAGGTGGTAATGAGTTCAGAAAGCTCGACTCGAGATCGAGATATTATCATTGCTATTGATGCTGGACACGGTGGAGAGGATCCCGGTTCAATTGGCAGAGCGGGTACCTATGAAAAAAATATCACACTGAGCGTAAGCAAAAGATTGGCAGATCTGATTAACGCTGAGCCAGGGTTAAGAGCTGTAATGACACGCACTGGTGATTATTATATTTCGCCTAATGCACGCCCAGATATTGCCCGCAAAAACAAAGCTGATTTATTTATCTCAGTTCATGCTGATGCGTTTACCACTCCCCAGCCAAAAGGCGCTTCAGTTTGGGTTTTATCTATGGGCAGAGCGAATTCTGTTTTAGGTCGATGGATGGAACGCACTGAACGTCACTCTGAGTTGTTAGGTGGCGCTGCCGAGGTGATTCAAGATACGGCAAGTGAACGTTATTTAGCTCAAGCGTTGTTAGATATGTCAATGGACCACTCATTAACTACCAGTTACGACATCAGTAAAATGGTTATATCTGAATTGAAACAAGTGACCAGCTTGCACAAAAAAATGCCACAAGCAGCCAGCTTAGCGGTACTCACCTCTCCGGATATACCTTCGATACTTGTGGAAGTGGGCTTCATTTCTAATCCAACTGAAGAAAAAAACCTTAATTGGAATCAACATCGCCAAAAATTAGCAAGTTCGGTATTTTCTGCAATCAAACAGCATTTTAGAAAACTCCCGCCAGATGGTACGCTATGGGCGAATAACGCACGTTCTGAAAAACGCACTCACAGAGTCAGAAGTGGTGAATCATTATCATTATTGGCACAACGCTATAAAGTGCGAATTAGCGCCATAAAAGAAGCAAATAATATGCGTAATGATACGGTGAGGATTGGTCAAGTATTGACAATTCCAAGCACCTAAACAATAAGTTATTCCCGCCCAAAAAATTAATAAAGGTTTCCTGTGTCAATTCAAATTCTATCCCCACAACTTGCCAACCAAATTGCCGCTGGTGAAGTAGTTGAACGGCCCGCTTCTGTGGTCAAAGAATTGGTTGAAAACTGCTTGGATGCAGGTGCCAGCAGTATTGAAATTGAGATAGATAAAGGTGGGCATAAACGTATTTCTATTCGCGATAATGGTAAAGGCATCCCGCAGCAAGAGTTAGAATTGGCGCTGAGTAGACATGCAACCAGCAAAATATCCAAACTCGACGATTTAGAAAATATTTGTAGTCTTGGCTTTCGCGGAGAAGCGTTAGCCAGTATTAGTTCTGTGTCACGATTAACCTTAACTTCAAAACCACAAGAACAACATCAAGCATGGCAAGCTTGCGCAGAGGGAAGGGACATGCAAGTGACACTTCAGCCTGCTGCACACCCCAAAGGTACCAGCATTGAAGTACTTGATTTGTTTTTCAACACGCCAGCTAGACGTAAATTTTTGCGCGCTGAAAAAACCGAGTTTAACCATATTGATGAAGTGATAAGGCGAATTGCCTTGAGTCGATTTGATGTGGCGTTGAACCTTAAACACAATGGCAAGACGGTTAGAAAATATCCAGCGATTAAGGATGACGGGTCGCATATCAAACGGATTGCTGCGGTTTGCGGTAGTGATTTTGCGGATAACTCTCTTGCTATAGACAGTGAGTATGAGGGGATAAGGCTTAACGGCTGGTTAAGCGCCGCTGGCGCGAGTCGTATGCAAAGTGATCTGCAATATGTTTACGTTAATGGTCGCGTGATGAAAGATAAACTAATTAATCATGCAATTAGGCAAGCATATGAAGGTTTGATTGAGCCTAACACTCACCCAGCATTCGTGCTGTTTCTGTCTTTGGATCCTATGCAAGTTGATGTCAATGTTCACCCAGCTAAACATGAAGTGAGATTTCATCAATCCCGACTTGTCCATGACGTTATATTTCGCTCTGTTTCAAAAGCGCTGACTGAATCGTTCGCTGATCATACGGAGCATGCTGAGAGCGGCGGACAAGTCACACCAACGACATTGCAAGAAGTTGCTCCTAGCCACCAGTATATCCGTCCATTGAGCAGGGTAATTGATAAGCCAAGCCAGAGTGAACAGCCGTTGCGCTCAACCACTGAAATTCATGAGCAGGTCACTAATCAGCAACCTAAAACATTCAGTTATAGTGCTCCGGCTCATTCAAAGTCAGGGGCCAAGCATTACAAAAATTTAATGACTCCGCATTCCTCTGAACACTCTCAAAGCAACCTGTTGAGTTTTATGCAGGTTGCTGATAATCGTTTATTGATCGAATGTGCAGGGGCGTATTATCTGTGTGACGCAGTAAAATTAGCCGCTAAAAAATTACACGATGATGGGCAGTTTAATCAACCAGTGATGCAACCTCTTTTAATGCCCATTTCGCTGGCGTTGAACCAGATAAAGCTGGCGATAGAGCCATCATTAATTCAGAGTATTAAAAGCTTAGGTATTGAGCTTTCTATTGTTAATCAACGTATACTTTTGAAGCAAGTCCCTTCAGGAACCCGAGCTTTGGATTGGGCCAGTGTGCTGCTGAGTTTGTTTGATAGATTGGAGCTAGCGCTCAATCAAAGTACCAAGGAAAATGCGACTCTGCCTATTCGTAAATTTGACCAAGACAGTGACAAACAACTATTACTTGAAAGTTTTTACACTGTGTTAGCAGAGCACCAAATCAAAGGGTTAGCAGCACAACATACTAATATGAACTTTCTTTGTGAATGGTTAACTAAACAACTCAATGCTGAAGAAATACTTAAATCTTGCGCTAAATTAATCCCATTAAAAAATTGGTTATCACAATTTGATGAATAAAAAACAAACCGAAAACTTACCGCCAGCGATTTTTTTAATGGGGCCAACAGCCTCAGGTAAGACTGATTTGGCATTAGAAATAAGCAAAAGGCTCCCCTGTGAAATCATTAGTGTAGATTCGGCGCTAATCTATCGTGGTATGGACATAGGCACGGCCAAACCAACTCCCGAAGAACTATCTCAAGTTCCCCATCGACTCATTGATATTCTCGACCCTGCAGAATTTTATTCGGTTGCGAATTTCAGGAACGATGCGTTAAATGCGATGAAAGCGGTAACTGAAAATGGAAAGATTCCTTTACTGGTTGGTGGAACTATGATGTATTTCAAGAGCTTAGTTGATGGTTTGTCAACATTGCCAACTGCCAATGAAGAAGTTCGTGCGCAATTAACCCAAGACGCACAAAACCAAGGCTGGGACGCATTGCATAACCGATTAGAACAAATCGACCCAATTTCAGCTAAACGTATACATCCAAATGACCCTCAGCGTTTGTTAAGGGCTTTAGAAGTATTTGTATTGAGCGGAAAGACGATGACGGAGTTAACTGCGGCAAAGTCCAGTAGCCTCCCATATTCGGTAAAAGAATTTGCCATCATGCCCAGTGATCGGGGTATACTCCATGAGCGTATAGAAAAACGATTTAATGTTATGCTTGATAAAGGCTTTCAACAAGAAGTCGAAGATCTTAAGCGTCGCGGAGATTTACATCTAGATTTGCCTTCCATGCGGTGTGTGGGTTACCGTCAAATGTGGCAGTATCTCGATGGTGACTATAATCACGAGGAAATGGTATTTAAAGGTGTGGCGGCAACGCGTCAATTGGCAAAAAGACAAATAACCTGGCTAAGAAGCTGGAAAAATATAACTTTTTTAGATGGTATTGAAAAAGACAATTTGACTACCATATTGAATGTCAGCAATACTGTACCCTAATAGGCAGCTATACAGCCCCATGTTTTACTGTATAATTTGTATATCAGGTGAAAATCATAATAAAAAGAAAAGGATAAGGAATAGTGATGGCAAAGGGGCAATCTTTACAAGACCCGTTTTTGAATGCGTTAAGAAAGGAGCGTATTCCTGTCTCAATTTATTTAGTCAATGGAATCAAGTTACAAGGTCAAGTGGAATCGTTTGACCAGTTCGTGATTCTGTTAAAAAACACTGTTAGTCAGATGGTATACAAGCATGCCATTTCAACTGTTGTGCCTTCTCGGGCCATTAATATGTCAACCGGCGCACAACCTGACTCTGATAACGGTGAATAAAACCTTATAGGAGAAAAGCTTGTTTGACCGTTACGAAGCAGGCGAGCAGGCTGTTTTAGTTCATATTGATTTTTCTGATGATTCTAGCAAAGAAGATCTGCAAGAGTTACAAATGCTAGTGTCATCTGCCGGTGTTAATGCAGTTGAAGTGATAACCGCTTCACGGCAAGCACCTCATCCCAAATACTTTACGGGTAGTGGCAAAGCTGAAGAGATTGCTAATGCTGTGCGTACCAATAACGCAGATGTCGTTATTTTTAATCATCCTCTATCGCCTTCTCAAGAAAGAAATTTGGAAGCATTGTGCAAATGTCGCGTGTTAGATCGTACCGGTCTGATTTTAGACATTTTTGCGCAACGAGCGCGTACTCACGAAGGTAAATTACAAGTAGAGTTAGCGCAACTTCGGCATATTTCAACTCGATTAATTCGAGGTTGGACTCACTTGGAACGTCAAAAAGGTGGAATTGGCCTACGCGGTCCCGGTGAAACTCAGCTGGAAACCGATAGACGACTTTTGCGAGTCAGAATTAAGAGTATTCAACGTCGCTTAGCCAAAGTACAAAAACAACGTGAACAAGGCCGCAGAGCTCGTAAACGCGCGGAAATGCCAACGCTCTCGCTGGTGGGATATACCAATGCGGGTAAATCGACTTTGTTTAATACTATTACTGATGCGGGAGTCTATGCGGCAGATCAATTGTTCGCCACACTAGATCCAACCTTGCGAAAAATTCAGTTACAAGATGTTGGTAACGCTATATTGGCTGATACAGTTGGATTTATCCGGCACTTACCACATGATTTAGTGGCGGCATTTAAAGCCACTTTACAGGAAACTCAAGAAGCAGACCTATTATTGCACGTTGTGGATTATTCGGATGACCAATATCTAGACAATATTGATCAGGTGAATGATGTTTTGGAAGAAATTGATGCATCTGAAATTCAACAGCTAATGATTTGCAACAAAATTGACAGAATGGAAGGGGTTGAACCCCATATAGACCGCAATGATGAAGGAATTCCCATTCGAGTCTGGATTTCTGCTCAACAAGATCAGGGCATTGATTTATTATTTAATGCCCTCACTGAATGTTTATCGCAAAGCATAGTGCAATTTACATTACGCATTCCGCCTAAAGAAGGTAAACTTCGAGGCGCATTATTTGGAATGAACTGTATCGCTGCAGAATCGTATGCAGAGGACGGCGATTGGCTGGTGGATGTCAGAATGCCAACCAGTGATTGGAACCGATTGGAAAAAAGATCAGAGATAGACTTATCCAGTTTGGTAGTAAAGCATTAGTATATGCAAATTAAGTTAACTTCTGATGGTAGTATCGGGGTTGCGTAGATTTAGACTTAACCTAACGGAGAGTGATGATGGCTTGGAATGAGCCCGGTGGAAAGAATAACGACCCTTGGAAAAATAAGGGGGGACGTGATCAAGGCCCGCCTGATTTGGATGATATATTCAAAAATTTGTTTGGTAAATTCAGCAAAGGTGGCGGCGGTGACGGCTCATCTGGCGGTAAAAGCTTAGGTGGAGTTGGCTTAACTGTGATCGCAGTTTTGCTAGTTGTCGTTTGGTTTATTAGCGGTTTCTACACTATTCGTGAAGCAGAACGTGGTGTGGTATTACGTTTTGGTGAGTTCAGTCAATTCGTAGAGCCTGGTTTACGTTGGAAACCAACATTCGTAGATGAAGTCATTCCAATTGACGTGCAATCTATTAAGTCGATGTCTTCAGAGGGCAGCATGCTCACAGAAGATGAAAACGTGGTTAGCGTTGAAATGGAAGTTCAATATCGAATCGTAGAGCCTTTCAAATATAGCTTTGCGGTAACTAACCCAGAACAAAGCCTTAGTCAGGCGTTAAATAGTGCCATTCGTTACGTGGTCGGACATTCAAAAATGGACGATGTGTTAACCCGCGGTCGTGAATCAGCCCGTCAACAAGTTTGGCAAGAGTTAGAAGGCATTATTAATCCTTATGATATGGGTATTTCAATTGTCGACATTAACTTTAAAGATGCTCGTCCACCAGATGCGGTGAGAGCGGCTTTTGATGATGCTATTGCTGCACAAGAAGATGAACAGCGTTTCATCCGCGAAGCAGAAGCTTATTCTCGTGAAATCGAGCCTCGCGCCCGTGGTCAAGTGAATAGAATGGCAGAAGAAGCACAGGCTTATAAAGAGCGTGTTACTTTAGAAGCGCGCGGTGAAATCGCACGTTTTGAAGAGTTATTACCTCAATACAATGCGGCACCTGAAGTTACCCGTCAGCGTATCTATCTTGAAACAATGGAACAGGTGTATCAAAACACTACTAAGATCATGATAGATAATGAGGGAAGTGGCAATATGATGTATTTGCCTTTAGATAAAATTCTAGAGAGCCAAAATAGTCAAGCACCTAAAGAGAACTCTCGCAGTACGCTTGAAGGACTACAACAAAATAGTATTTCCTCTTCGCAAAGTAGTAATTCCACTCCGAGCACAACGTTACGTAGTGATCGAACTAGAACAGGGAGAAATTGATAATGAAAAATCTAAGTATTGGAGTCGTAGTACTCGTTATCATCGCAGTTTTTCTTTCATTGTTTGTTGTGCCTGAAGGCGAAAAAGCAATTAAAATTCAATTCGGAAAAGTTGAGCGAGATGCTTCAGGTGAAACTGTTGTCTTTTCACCCGGTTTGCATTTTAAAATTCCATTGATTGACCGCGTTGTTAAGCTCGATGCCAGAATTCAAACGCTGGATGATCCTGCTGGACGTTTTGTTACTTCAGAGAAAAAAGACTTAATCGTTGATTCTTATGTAAAGTGGCGGATTAAAGATTTTGCAACTTACTACTTGTCAACTGGTGCTAACAAATTACAAGCAGAATCACTATTAAAACAAAAAGTTAATAATGGTTTGCGCTCTGAATTTGGTACTCGTACTATTTCTCAAATCGTATCTGGTGAGCGCTCAGAATTGATGGATGAAGCCATGAAGCAAGCGTCAACTAGTTCGGATGAGCTTGGTATTGAGATTGTTGATGTAAGAGTTAAACAAATTAATCTACCACCTGAAGTGAGTAATTCTATTTTCCAACGAATGAGAGCAGAGCGAGAAGCTGTGGCAAAAGAGCACCGCTCAGAAGGTAGAGAGCAAGCCGAAATCATTAAGGCAACAATTGATGCTAAAGTGACGGTTATGCTGGCAGACGCAGAACGGAACCTGCGTAAGATTAAAGGTGAAGGTGAAGCCCAAGCCGCACAGATTTATGCTGAAACTTATTCTAAGAGCCCTGAGTTCTATGCATTTTTAAGAAGTATGGATGCTTATAGAGCGAGTTTCGATAGTAAACAAGACGTTTTAGTTGTTGAACCAGACAGTGATTTCTTTAAATACATGAAAGACATGTCAGGTGCTAGAAACTAAATTTAAGTGTTGATAAAAGCGCCGTGAAGGCGCTTTTTTTATCACTAAAATCGTCATTATTAAGCGAGAGTGCTTATGTTTGAATTTCATATTAGAGATGCGGTTCAGGATGACTTTTCTGAAATTAAACGCTTAAACGATAAATTTGTACACTTTACCAGCCCAATGGAGCTAGCTCGCATCGAGCAGTTACATAACCTCAGTGCGTATCACCGGGTGATAGAGCAGCATGACAAACAGACATCTGAGGTCTCCACTGTCGGCTTCCTACTTGCTATGAAACCCGCCACAGACTACAGCAGTGATAATTACCAATGGTTCGACTTACGTTACAAGCACTTCTTGTATGTGGACCGGGTAGTGATTGATTCTACGGCGCAAGGAAAAGGCTTGGGAAAGAAGCTGTATGATGATTTATTTTGTTTCGCACTCAAACATAGAATTGAACTTATTTGTTGTGAATACAATTTAATTCCAGCCAATCCCATTTCAGCAAATTTTCATCAATCCTATGGATTTCATCAGGTTGGTCGATTGGATGCAGACGATAAAAGCAAGGTTGTTTCCATGCAAATTGTAAAATTACCTAATTAATATTAATTCGGGACCCTTAAAATGACTAAATTCAATTGGCAAGATCCTCTCAATCTAGATTCCTTATTAAACGAAGATGAGCGGATTTTAAGAGATAGCGTTCATCAGTTTTGCCAACAACAGTTGATGCCCGGTATCTTGCAGGCTAATCGGACTGAACACTTTGATGTCGGCATCATGCAGGAAATGGGGCAGTTAGGGTTATTGGGCGCAACCCTGCCCGAAAAATACGGTTGCTCCAACATCAATTATGTTTCCTATGGATTAATAGCAAGAGAAGTTGAAAGGGTAGATAGCGGTTATCGTAGCGCTATGAGTGTTCAGTCTTCATTAGTGATGCACCCTATTTTTACTTATGGAAGCGAACAACAACGCCAGAAATACCTGCCTAAATTAGCAACCGGAGAGTGGATCGGCTGTTTCGGTCTTACTGAACCAAACTCGGGGTCTGATCCGGCTAGCATGAGTTCCCATGCTAAAAAAGTAGCAGATGGCTACCTTCTCAATGGTAGTAAAATGTGGATTACCAATTCACCTGTAGCACATGTATTTGTAGTGTGGGCAAAGTTGGACGGTGTGATACGTGGTTTCATTTTAGAAAAGGGAATGAAGGGCTTAAGTGCGCCTAAAATAGAAGGTAAATTTTCATTAAGAGCATCCATTACGGGTGAAATTGTGATGGATAACGTGTTTCTTCCTGAAGAGAATATCTTACCTAATGTTTCAGGGTTGAAAGGGCCTTTTGGTTGTTTAAACAAAGCGCGTTACGGAATTGCTTGGGGGGCTTTGGGAGCGGCCGAATTTTGTTGGCATGCGGCTCGACAATACTGCTTGGATCGTCAGCAATTTGGACGTCCATTGGCTGCCAATCAATTGGTACAGAAGAAACTAGCCGACATGCAGACAGATATCTCCCTTGGTTTGCTGGCGTGCGTGCAAGCCGGAAGATTGATGGATGCTGATTTATTGGCACCTGAAGCCATTTCTCTAATAAAACGTAATTCCTGTGGCAAAGCCTTGGATATTGCTCGTACCGCAAGAGATATGCATGGCGGTAATGGTATTGCGGATGAATACCACGTTATTCGTCATGTTATGAATTTAGAAGCGGTAAATACCTACGAAGGTACCCACGATGTACATGCGCTAATTTTGGGCCGTGCACAAACCGGGCTGCAAGCATTCACTTAACTCAGGTTAATTCTAGTTTGCAGCCGAGTTGGCATAATCAGTTTGATTGTTGTTTATCAGAATGTTTCTCTGTTATTAGAAGTTCACAAAACTCTTCAAATGGTAGGGGTTTGCTGAATAAATATCCTTGCGCAGTATTACATTTATTATCGAGTAAAAACTTAGCCTGATATTGATTCTCAACCCCTTCAGCAATAACCCCTAATTTTAAGCTGTGTGCCATGGCAATCACGGCCAAAATAATCGCTTTGTCATTCTCGTTCTGTTCTAAATCAATAACAAAAGAGCGATCTATTTTAAGGTTATCGATAGGTAACTTTTGCAAATAAGAAAGGGAACTATAGCCAGTTCCAAAGTCATCGATTGAAGTAGAAATACCAATTTTTCTCACTTGGTCTAATAAGTTTTTAACTTTGTCATAATTATCAATTAATACCCCTTCAGTTAGCTCTAATTCCAAGTTTTTGGATGGAATCCCACTGTGCTGAATGGCTTGAGTAACAAAATCAAACAAGTGTCTATCGGCAACTTGACGAGGAGATAAGTTGACCGATACTTTTAGATTAGGCTGATGTTGAATAATCACTTTCAACATATCTGTCGCACGACTAATCACCCATTTGCCAATAGGTACTATTAACCCGGTCTGCTCTGCAAGAGGAATAAACTTATCTGGGCTGGTTATAGTGCCATCAGCTAAGCGCCAGCGAATTAACGCCTCTGCTTTAGCGATTTTGCCCGTGCTTAAATCGATGATTGGCTGTAAATAGAGTTCAAACTGATTTTCATCGATGGCTTTTTTAAGCGCATTTTCTAATTCAAGCCTGTGCATTGATGCTTCTTTAAGGGCTTTTGAGTAAAAACGCAATTTGCTCTTATCTTCTTTTTTAGCGGAAAACATGGCTAAGTCGGCAAACTTCATTAACTCTTCAGAATCTGACGCATCACTAGGGAAATGGGCCGCACCGAGATTGAGTCCAATCTGCACCTTTTGTTTTGATTCGGTATAAAAAGGAAATTCGGTTGCTTCTATTAAACGATTGGCAAACTCAATACAGTCTGATTGCTCTTTAGCTCCGGATAAAATAATACCAAACTCATTACCTCCAACCCGTGCACATAAATCCGCTGTAGATAAACATTGTTGGATCCGCTCAGCGAGAGTCACCAATATATGGTCACCAGCTTGATGACCATGTAATTCATTGATTTGTTTAAAGTGTTTTACATCCAAGTAAACGATGAAAAATGGTTTATCCTTCTCAATTTGGTGTTCTAATTTTTGCCAGAAAAATTGCCGATTGGGAAGATTGGTAACATTATCATAGAGATTTAACTTTTCATTTCTTTGTAATAGGTATTTGACGCGACTGACATCGCTGAAAATGAATATCCAATTTTGCAAATTTTGCATTTCGTCGGTAACTGGATATAACGCTAATTTTAACCACTTGCTAGAATACGGCGGTTTATGCCAAAAAAGCTCTCCATGCCAGCGACTGCCAGTTTCAAAGACCCGCTCAAACTCAGCACATTGGTGTTTAAACAATTCGAGTAAAATTGTAAAGGGGGAAGCCTCATTGGATGCTTCAGAGGTTTCGAAAAAACTATAAGAATTTGGGTTTTGGCTAATGATATTTAATTGGGAATCGGTAATTACAACACCAAAGTCGGCATTTTCAATGACCTGCTTAATCGGCTCTTGTAATGATTGTAGTGTCTGGTTTTCACGAAGAACTTGATCTAAACGTTCATGAATATACTCGTGTTGGGCGAGGATTTTATCATTTGATATCAGCAGTTCGCGGGCCACCTGCAGAGTTTGTTGTTGTTTTTTGTATTCTGCTTGCAAATTGTGAATGACTAAATAAGCTTCGCCCTTTGAAACTGCTGCAATGGCTTCTAAACGTAATAAATCATCTTTGGATTGTTCGGACCAAATCCCCGACTGAATTTGCCCATCATTACCAATTTGCCAAAAATCTTCGGCATCAATAAAAAAGTCTTCTAAGTAGGCGGAGTTACCAATAAATTCGAAAAATTCGCTGCCAATTGCCTCTGGCGCTATAGCATAAAACCAATCTTCACTGCAGTGTAATAATTGGAATTTACGATTTTCTACTCGCTTTAAAATCGCGCAGTTAATAATGCCTAAAGCTTGAATAAGTGATTGTTGCATAATTGATTAATTCAACGTTAGTTGCGCGATAAATTTGAACATTTCTTCAACCTGGTCGCCTGTTTTGGCGCTAGTTGAAAAACTGCGAATAAATTCTTTGCTGTAGCCATTGAGCTCATTTTCAGTCCAATGCCAAGCTACATCAAGGTCGCTTTTATTAATAATTAGAATTGCAGGAATATCGCTTATTTCTCTTACCATGCGATGAATTTCCATTCCTTCTACAAGACTTTGAGAGCGTGTTTGGTCGGTAACTATTGCGTAAGCTGAGGCCCCTCTAAGGTATTTAGGTTGAAATCCACAGTAGCGGTCAATCCCTTCTAAATCCCAAATCATAAGTTGCACTTGTTCGACTACTAAATCTACAAGTTTTTTATCAATTTTGACACCAATTGTGGTCAGGTATTTTTCAGAAAAAATACCTTCAACAAATTGCTTTACCAAACTGGTTTTCCCTACTCCCGAGGGGCCAAGTAGGCAAATCTTTTTTTGCAACATAATGCGGTTGATGTCCTTATTTAATCAGTCTTAAAATTGATGATATTAAAAATCACTTTACGTAATCCTGAGCCCGACGCTTTATTTTCTACAACACCCAATCCTATGGCATTTAAATACTGAGCCTCAATTCCTTGCTCAACTAAAAATTGCCGAGCTGCTAATGCCCGTTTTCGACTTAAAGACTGATTAAATTGCATGGAGCCAGTTGAATCACTTGCGCCCATAATAATCAAGCCTACATTTAACTCCAATTTTTTAGACAATTCAATCGCCGCTTTAAGGTAACTCGCTAGGGCAGCCAATTGCTCTTGTGCCTTTTCGTTGAGTTCACTTTGGCCTTGTTCAAATTCAACCTGGGTACTGTCTATTTTTGCCCTATTGATTTCGAAAAGTGCCAAGAGTATTTCTGGGCTATCATCATTGATTGTAGCCAATTCTTCGGCGCTGATCCCAGAAATTAACTCTTCCGCATAAGTTAAACCTGGAATGGCATGTATTTCTCTGGCTAACGCTAAGCGCTGAACGTTTGGCAGTACACCGCTTAAAACAGGTACAGAAGATTGCCAATCAACGCTTATTTGTGGGTATCGGTCTAATAACTTTTTAAGTCTAGCCTTAACCAATGGTGCTTCTAGGGATAAATATTGTTTTTCAATTACTTGTACACTGCTGGTATCGATTTGCTTTTCAGACATCCATTGCCTTACGGTTATGGCCTCGGGGTCACGTAAGATTGACAGCTTGATATCCTGCCATCCTGCTTGTTCTAATTTACTTATGACGATACCCGGTTGTTTACCGATTTGCGAAACGTTTTCTAGTAGTTGAGTGTGTTGGTAATTGTTAAATCCTAAATAGCCTAATCCGATGAAAATGAGTAACAGCAAACCAATGGCGAGAATCGGTTTTCTTTTTCGTTTTTTTATTGCTTCCGGGCGCATCTCCGCAACCAAACAATCTCGAAGTTGTTGGGAGGTGGGTTCAAACGCAATTGTATCGCCATTGAAATTAGCAATTTCTTTGGCATAGAGCTTATGAATATACTCATTGGTAATTTCAAATTTGGTAGATATATCTTGTGGGATATTACCCGTAACAGCAGCGACCAAAAGCAACTTTGGCCCGCGCTTTATCAGCAACGAAAAATCTTCGGTTTTTATAACCTCTAGATTTTGTTCTGTGGATTCTTGTTGTGAATTAAATGAATCAGATACAAAGTCATTTATTGCCGTCAGCATTGCTGAAACAAGATCTCCATCGGCAGATTCATTAACCGATTGAGATACCGAATTAAGTAAAATCCCAGTTTCCCTGTGGATTAACAAAACTTGCTCAACTTTAAATACGAAAGTTTGACTCGCCACATATTGAGAAAAGCTTACGCCTGATTGCCACGCTTTAAAGCGCCAGGCCATCCCTTTAAACGTCAGGCTATTTTCAATTAATACATTGGTTTTTTCTAAAAATTCACTTAGAAATGAGGTGACAGATTTGCGAACTAAGCGACCTACCAGTGGGTATAAATAACCAACAAATTGTTCACTCTGTTCTTTGACTGATTTTTCCACTGACTGCTGCACGACGGGAGTCAGCACGTTGGTGAATTCGTCATTGCGTTTTTGCCGATCGTGAATCGCTTCAATCAAAACCTCGCCGACAATTTCACGCGCATTGTCTTTGAGGACTTGTTTAATTTGTTCTCGATTTTTCCCCAATAAAAGCTCACGCAGCTGTTGCATGGCCACGTCATCTTCATGTGGTTCGCTGTTATTTGGATGGTCAGCCATAAAAATTGGCTTTAATCTTCGTCAGATTCTAAATTAACAGCCATGGTTGCAAGTAGTTTGGCCAACGTCTTCCTATCTGTTTTAGTTGAACTGAGTTCTTTGGTAACCTGATCCAACCTTTCCAACGCTTCGGCAAATCGAGCGTCATATTTCTCGGTGAGCATGGCAACTTCTTTATCAACTCGAGTATGCAGTTCATCAGTCTCTTGACGGCCATTGGTATCTGACATTTCTAATTCAGAAGATAGTTTGTCGGCATAGGCGTTAAGTTCAGAGGTTTTATCTTCGTAGACTTTGTCCACTGAATTGACTTTAAGCTGTAAATCTTCAAAGCCATTGTGCATGGATTTATTCAAGTCTTTGACGTGTTCTGCTAACTTTTGTTCAGCCTGTTGGAAGCGTTCTAACATTCGGCTTTCTAAATCTGACAACCTATGTTCAATATCTGCTTGAGCAGCACCGAACACAATTTGTCGTAAAGTAGCTAGTTCTGATGGGGTTTCACTACTGATATTGGGGGTCTCATCGACTACGGTTTTATTGTCTGACTTGTTATTCGCCACTTTCACTTCCTTCTGCTTAAACACCGATAATCAATCATAGCCCAAAAAAACAACTTTATGCACGGGAAATAATCGATGCTAATTACTTTTTCTATCCATTATTTTCGCGCCTAGTAAATCTTTAAACCGCTGATATATGGTTATTTCCGGTTAATTGGATAAACCTTATTACCGCCGCACATACTGAAACATCTCCTTTACCGCTTTCTACAATCTCTACATGAGTATCTTGTGCTTTGTTTTATCAATTTCGTTTTAAGGCGGTTTAGTGACGTAACAATATCGCCCACAAGTTTGATCGTGTTTTCTATTTTTGCGGCGATTAACTTAGGTTTGCTGCCTTTCGAAATTAAAATATTGATCTAATAACACCTGCACAATTAGAGTAAAAGTTGGCAAAAACATTAAATTCTGGGGTTAATGGCGAAGTTATGTCGATTGAAGAAAATGTTGCAACTGCAAAAGATTCGTTACAGCAAGCTGTAAATGTAGAGGCTTAATCGGCTAACGATAAGTATATGCCGCGAATGATTGAAAGCTTTAACCTTGTATAAGCAACCACCCTAAATCTGTCTACAACTGCTTATTTGTGTCATAGACTGCACTTTGCGGATTTATTTCGCTATCATATGCAAAAAAATAATAAGGACTTATGCCCAATGGAGTTGGTGATAAAGTCCGTAAAGACAGAGGAATAGTTTTGGTACAAGATCAGACAAACAATAAGTCTTCAGATGAACAAAATACGGGATGGTTTTCACGGTTTCTGGCAACAGTAGAATGGCTTGGTAATTTACTCCCGCACCCTATAACCCTATTCGCCTTACTGGCACTTTTCATTGTTATTCTCAGCGGTATTCTTGGTTATTTTGATGTTGCCGTTTTAGACCCGCGTCCGTTAGGGGCCAAAGGGCGAGATCCGGATGGATTGATTGAAGTCATTTCGTTATTTAATGCCGAAGGACTACAACGGATTGTCACGGGGTTAGTGACGAACTTTACAGGGTTTGCACCGCTAGGCACTGTGTTGGTTGCTTTACTTGGCGTATCAGTTGCAGAACATTCAGGTTTACTCTCAACGGCGATGCGAGCAATGGTAATGAATGCCTCCGAACGCATGGTTACTATTACCGTAGTATTGGCCGGTATTTTATCGAATACGGCATCTGAACTTGGCTACGTTGTGTTGATTCCACTAGCGGCAATGATTTTCCATTCCCTTGGCCGTCATCCATTAGCGGGCTTGGCCGCAGCTTTCGCAGGTGTATCTGGCGGCTACAGCGCGAATTTGTTGTTAGGCACAGTAGACCCGTTATTATCTGGTATTACTGAATCAGCAGCACATATGATTGAACCTGATTACATGGTTGGTCCAGAAGTAAACTGGTACTTTATGATTGTAAGTACCTTCGTGGTTGCCGCTATGGGGGCGTTTGTAACTGAGAAAATAGTAGAACCGAGACTAGGCAAATATGATCCTAGTGAAGCTTCGGTTGAGTTAGAAAAACAAGAAATGACAGCACCCAGTGCATTAGAAAAGAAAGGTCTTAAAATGGCCGGTCTGTCCTTTGTTATTTTATGTATTTTATTGGCGCTTACGATCGTGCCGGAAAATGGCATCTTACGACATCCTGAAACGGGACTTGTTGCCTACTCGCCATTTTTGAAAGGCATTGTGGCCTTCATTTTTATCACGTTTGCAATACCGGGTTTCGTGTACGGCAAAATCGTTGGCACCATGAAAAATGACAAAGACGTAATCAATGCGATGTCTAAAAGCATGGGGTCGATGGGTCTTTACATTACCTTAGTATTCTTTGCTGCACAGTTTGTAGCATTCTTTAAATGGACTAATCTAGGAACAGTTTTAGCGGTTAAAGGTGCATCCTTGTTAACTGTGCTTGGCTTAGATGGCCCAGAAGTGTTTATTTTATTTATATTGATGTGCGGCATAGTGAACTTGTCGTTGGGTAGTGCCTCGGCCCAGTGGGCAGTAACGGCGCCGATATTTGTACCTATGTTAATGCTAATTGGTTATTCTCCTGAAGTGATTCAAGCTGCCTATCGAATTGGTGATTCTGTCACCAATGTCATTTCGCCGATGATGAGTTACTTTGGATTGATTTTGGCCATTGCAGCCCGTTATAAAAAGGATTTGGGCATGGGGACGTTAATTGCAACAATGTTACCCTATTCAATCACCTTTTTTGTCGGTTGGACGTTACTTTTCTATGTTTGGGTATTTTGGTTAGGGATGCCTGTAGGACCAAATGTAGAAACGCTATATAATGGAGGCTGATAACCGTTAGCGGTTTGCATTGTTTAGCTTTAAGTTTTGTGCGCTAATCCAATTACGTGATTAGTGCGTAAAACTTATAAAATTGAGACCAAGTCATTAATGAAATATACAGGCAGTCCGAACTTTAAGCACAACCAGCCAGATAAAATAGGTGTATTGATAACCAACTTAGGTACACCGGAAGCGCCGACTAAGAAGGCTCTTAAAACTTATCTAAAAGAATTCTTATCCGATCCGCGAGTGGTTGAAATTCCCCGATTGTTGTGGTGGATGATTCTCAATTTAGTGATTCTAAATATTCGTCCCAAGCGCTCAGCTAAAGCCTATGCAACTGTGTGGGAAGATGAGGGCTCACCTTTGATGACCCATTCAATAAACCAAGCTGCGGCACTGAAAAAGACAATACAAGCAAAGTATGGCGAAGGAGTGATAGTTGACTTTGCTATGCGCTACGGCTCACCTAGCATCTCAGGCACGGTTGAAAAGATGATGCAACAGGGTGTACGTAAGTTAGTGGTTTTGCCTTTGTATCCGCAATATAGTGCTTCTACCTCAGCATCTACATTTGATGCCATAGCCGCAGATTTTGAAAAACGTCGTTGGATACCTGATCTGAGGTTTATTTCACAATACTGCGATCACCCTGAATACATACAAGCAGTCGCGGACAAAATCCGTCAGCATTGGCAACAACATGAACGTGCTGACAAATTAATATTTTCCTACCACGGCATTCCTGAACGTTATTTAACTAATGGTGATCCCTACTTCTGCCAGTGCCACAAGACCTCGCGCTTAATTGCTGAAAACTTAGGGTTGCAAAAAGATCAATTTCTAATTTGTTTTCAGTCTAGATTTGGTCGCGAAGAATGGTTAAAACCTTATACCGATCATACCTTGCAAAGCCTTCCAAAATCCGGTGTTGAGTCAGTCCAAATCGTCTGCCCTGGATTCTCTGTTGATTGTCTGGAAACGATAGAAGAAATTGGCGTAGAAAATCGTGACTATTTTTTAGAGGCCGGAGGAAAACGTTACGAATATATTCCTGCCCTTAATGATGATCCTGCGCACATCGATATGATGGCATCTATCATTGGCAGTAATCTTCATGGTTGGGATTTGGCAGCAGACAATTCTTCTCGAGCAAATTTAGCTAAAGCTAAGGGTGCAACAATATGAATGGTAACGCCGCAGCTTCTATTGCCGCGCCAAAAGCTTTGGTACTGGCGCAAAAGCTAGCCAATATGTCCGATACGGCGGTACGGATACCGTTTACTAAAGTAAAATTCGGCCTCGACTTTATCATTGGATTGATTCCTGGGATTGGCGACATGGTCATGTTAATCGTGGGCGCTGTGATCATTATATTGGGCAAAAGTATTGGTTTACCCGGCCCGCTAATTTTAAAAATGTTGAAGAATAGTGTTATTGATTTTGTGTTAGGTTTAGTGCCCTTTATAGGCGATATTGCAGACATTTTTTACAAATCAAATCAATCGAATGTACGAATAATGGAGCGCTGGTGGCTGAGTCAAAACAAAGCAGCTATTGATGCTCACACCCAACAAACATTGGCAAATTGGCAGGATACTAAAAATGAAGATTTATGACACCCACACAGCGCCGACACCTAGAAGAGTAAGAATATTTCTAGCCGAAAAAGGCATTGATATGGAATACGTGCAAGTGGATTTAGCAAAAGGTGAAAATATTAGCCCCGAAATGCGCTTGAAAAATCCCATCGGAAAAGTTCCTATCCTTGAATTAGACGACGGCACTTGTATTGGTGAATCTGTGGCAATTTGTCGATATTTCGAAGCATTACAACCTGAGCCTGCGTTAATGGGCACGACTCCACTACAACAGGCACAGATTGAAATGTGGCAGCGCCAAGTTGAATTCGCTTTGTTTATGCAGGTAGGTATGTGCTTTCAGCATACCACAGGCTATTTTAAAGACCGCATGACCCCTGTACCAGAATACGGGGAAGTAGCAGGGATTTCTGCGAGTAAATACCTCAATGTGCTTGAGAAACGCTTGGGGCAAAGTGAATATGTAGCTGGAGATACTTTTTCCATTGCTGATATTACCGCTATGTGTGCAATTGATTTTGCGCGAGTGGTAAAAATCAAGCTCAAAGATGACCAAGTTAACTTGCAGCGTTGGTATGACTCGGTCAGTGCTAGGCCCAGCGCCAGTGCGTAATCACTGACTTAATTTAAATTAAGCCAGAGAGACTTGTCTTGTATGGGCGTGGAATTCGACATGATTGGATTTTCTAACCTAAATATAATCCGGTTATCAATCGGAATTTGCTGCAACGCTTTTGAATGACCGGGATAGGCATAAAAATGTGTATCGAATGAACCATCTGCTAGCGCTGCTTTTAAGCCGAATTCGATACGTTCGGCTAATTGCTGATTTTGTTTAGTGACGAAAAAATAGATCGCGCTGGGGTAAACTAAAAGATGATGCGGATCGATTATTAAACTGTCGTCACCATTGCTCTCCATTTCCTCAATCACTTCAAGCAAAGAACGGGGAAAGTAGTCGACAATATTGCCTGCAACTAATTTATACATCGAACTGTGGGATATGGTCTTTTCGACTTTTAATCCGGCATTCTCTAAAACATAAACGTCCGGCCAATCGTGTCCCTGAATGGCGCTAAGCTCCGCCAGTTGAGCAAGACTCTTAATGTTTGCAAAGCTGGCTTCTTTGGTCTTATTAATTACCAATACTCTGTGCCCAATGAGCCCTTTTAAAAGAGGGATGCGTATGGCTAACGCGTTTTCTTCTCGACGAGTTGATGTGACTGTCCACATTAGGTCAATTAGCCCCGACTCGATGCTCTTGAACTGTCTTTCTTGACGCATTGCAACAGGTACGCCCTCGATTGCATAGTCACCGTATTTCACTTTGGATTTTTCGAGCGCCAACTTCAATACGCTAATAAAATAAGCGCCGTGTTTGTCTACACTATCTGTATTGTCGATATATTTGATTGGTTGCGCATTTAATGACATTGAAGTCAATGAAGAGAAAAAGAATACGACAAAGGTCAGCGGCCTAATAAAAATCATTATGCTAGGTTTGATTGGAGCCATAAACGACCTTTGTCTTTTACTTAATTTTCGTCGACCTAATAATAGTCAATTGCGCAAAAATAAGAAGGAATCAAATGCAATTCTGAACTTTTATCGCTCAATCTCGCCATCTACGGGTGATGTCTTGATACTCATCGATGCGTCTGTCTCTAAAATAAGGCCAAATTCGTTTAACTTTTTCTGTTCTTGCTAAATCTAACTCTACCATCAGGGTTTCTTCTTTGTCGCTGCTAGCTTGAGCAAGTACTTCGCCTTGAGGTCCAGTGATAAAGCTCTGTCCCCAGAACTGAATACCAGGATCACCGGCTACCGGAGATGCTTCGAATCCTGTGCGATTAGCTACAATAACAGGAACTGAATTGGCCACGGCATGAGAGCGTTGAATCGTTTGCCATGCATTAAATTGACGTTCTCTTTCGTCCGCAGTGTCGGTGTTGTCCCAGCCAATTGCGGTAGGGTAAAACAGCATATCTGCTCCTGCCATCGCCATTAATCGAGCTGCTTCTGGATACCATTGATCCCAGCAGACCAATACGCCTAGTCGACCAACACTAGTGTCAATGGGTTCAAAGCCTAAGTCTCCAGGGGTAAAATAGAATTTTTCATAAAACCCGGGATCATCTGGAATATGCATCTTGCGATACTTTCCAACCATACCCGCTTGGCGATCAAACACCACGGCAGTATTGTGATACAGACCGGAACCACGCTTTTCAAATAATGACGTAACTAAAACAATATTATGTTTAGCGGCCAACTCTGCAAAGTAATCGGTTGCAGGACCTGGAATCGTCTCTGCTAAATCAAAGTAATCGGTATTTTCTTCTTGGCAGAAATAAAGGGTACTGTGCAGCTCTTGTAACAGCACCAACTCACAACCATCAGCTGCAAGTTTGGCAACTTGCTTGGCACTTTTTTCCCAATTTTGGTTTTTGTCGTTGCTAGCAACCGCTTGTTGCACCAAGCCAACTTTTAACTTGTTTTTATTCATTTTATGCATCACATCCATAAACAGTTAAGCCATCGCTAAGGTTGTTGAGCACCTCAGGTTTTAATGTCCCCTTCGGGATCTGCATACTAATACAGTGCACACTGCCAAATTGTTGAACTAAAGGCAAACTATCTATGGGCACTATTGTGTAATCTGGATAGGCACTTGCGATTATATCCAGAGCCAGTTGATCTTCAGGTTGACGATATATAGGGCACAATACCTGATGATTTGAAATAAGGTAATTTGCATAAGATGCAGGTAAGCGCTCACCAACTTCATTGACTATATTTGGTAGGGGTAGCTCAAAAATTTCATGTTGAGGTAACAGTACTTTTAATTCATTCACAAGGGCATTTAGTCCGCTAAAATGAGTGTCCTCTGGTCGGTTAAAACAGGATTGAATTACAACACCATTGTCTTCAGTGAATCGCACTATGGTATCAATATGTCCATCTGTATCGTCGCCTTCTAAATGGCCATTTTCTAGAATGCTAACGCGACTAGCGCCCAAGTGTTTAATAAACATGGATTGATAGGCGGCAAGCGACAAATCGCCATTACGTTGTGGGTTTTGTAAACACAAAGCGGTTGACAATAAATGGCCGTGTTGATCTATTTCTAGCGCACCGCCTTCTGCTACTAACTCAACACTTTTAAGGGGCTCTTTACACAGCTTTGCCAACACATTTGCGTTAACCTTGTTGTCTAAAGATGCATCAAACTTATTGCCCCAACCATTAAAGGTAAACTCAATGGGCTGCATTTTTTTATCGTGTTGCAATGTTAAGAAACAATAATCTCTACACCAAGTATCGTTATAGTTAGTAATCACAAACATTAATTTGCAACAATTTTTGAGGAGCTCCTTAGCAGTATCTACTTCTTGCTCTCTAATCAGTAAGATCACCCCTGTATTATTTTGGGTTATGGCTTCAATGAGTTGCTTATAAGTATTTCTGACCTCTTTTAACCAAGGTTTCCAATCGGTTCTTTTGTCTGGCCACGCTAAAATAATGGCTTCTTGGGCATGCCATTCAGGCAGCAATTTAAATTCTGGATTCATGAGTTATTTGGGTAATTAGATTCTGCGGAAATTATAACCTCAACCAATAATGTAACGGTACATTTTTATCTGTAGTCAATAAAACCAGATCCGTGGTCTTTTGATTAAGCCAATGGACTTTACCAATGAGCATGTTAAGTTAACCGCAATATTATCAACTTTGGAGCAAATTATGGCGCAATGGCATGATGGAAAAATTGTGAATCGAGTTGATTGGAATGATCATTTGTTTAGTCTGCAATTTCAATGTGACCAGTTTCCTAAATTTGTGGCAGGTCAGTTTACCAAAGTGGGTCTCACTCAAGCCGATAATACAGTTCTATCTCGACCATATTCATTGGTCAACTCGCCGAACGACGAGTATTTGGAAATAATTGCAGTTCCCGTTGAACAAGGCAGTCTCTCCCCTAAATTACATGAATTAAAAATAGGGGATAGCGTGAAAGTGATGTCACCTGCAACTGGATTTTTGGTTTTAAATGAAGTGCCACAAAGCGACATATTGTTTCTGATCGCCACTGGAACGGGGATCGGCCCCTTTCTATCGATATTAGAAAGTGATGAAATTTGGACAAAGTATAAGCATGTGGTGCTGGTTTATGGTGTAAGACACAATAGCGATTTAGCCTACCAACAGAAAATTCAAAAATGGCTCGAGCTTAAGTCTACGCAGTTTCATTTTGTGCCTATTGTTAGCCGCCAGCAGTGCGCTGATGCATTGACAGGACGTATTCCTGAGTTAATTAGAAACGGTGATATACAACGAAGTTGTGGATTTGAATTTGATCCCATCACTTGTCAGGTTATGTTGTGTGGCAACCCTGAGATGATTAAAGATACGTTAGAGGTTCTTTCGGCTTTTGGTCTGAAAAAGCACCTGCGTCGTTCGCCTGGACAAATTAGTGTAGAGCGGTATTGGTAAGTTGCTCAGTATTAACGAATTGTGACGCAACAGTATATGTTTAAGGATAAAGTGAATGAAAAGACAGCCATTGAAAACCATTGGACTCTTAGCAATGTTAATTGGGTTGGGAGCTTGTCAAACTGCTAATGTAGTGACGTCTGATGACTCATTGCAAAATAAACATGAACCTAAAGTGTCTTTAAGTTGGCAATCTACTTTATTTACGCCTAGAGAAGTCGCTTCTGTCGATGATATTTTTCAGTTGACACAAAAGCAGCAAGAGGACTTCGAAGCCTATTATTTTGCCGAAAAAAACGCTCATATTGAAGGACATGAACGTCTCTACAACTATTTAGATATGATTCTGTATGGTTTTGATTACCGAGGGGATACTTATACTGCATCTGATGCCCTAACTAAGCACAGTGGTAACTGTCTTTCATTGGCGATTTTGACCACAGCATTGGCAAATTTAGTGGATTTAGACATTCGTTACCAGCGCGTAAATGCCGCGCCAATTTATCAGCGCTACCATAACGTGATGACCTTATCGTCGCACGTAAGAACCCATGTCTTTGCGCCGGAAACGGAGGTTAAGGAAAACGAAATTGTTGTTGCTAGAAAAAAAATGATAATCGATTACTTCCCAGAAAAGGGAAATGTAAGAGGTGACTTTCTGAATGAATCGCAATTCTTATCAATGTATTACCAAAATTTAGCGGGCGATAGTTTAATCGCTAAAGATTATGACCTTACCTATTCGCTGCTAGCTAAAGCAATGGAAATCAACAGTGAAGATCCAGAAACGTTAAACACGCTTGCGGTTTTATACAAAAACCTGGGTGACTTAGCGAGGGCTGAGAAAATTTATCATTACGCTTTAAATAACACCTCGGGCTCAGTCAATATTTTAAGCAACTATGCAATGCTACTAACAGAGCAAAACCGACAAGATGAACTATCACGTTTGCAGGAAAATTTATCGTCCATTGAGGATGATAATCCCTATCGTTGGTACGATATCGCTAATCGACATTTTGATAGAGATGAGCTTATCTATGCTTTGCGATATTTTAAAAGGTCGGTTAAAGCCGCTCCATACTTGCATGAAGGTTATTTCGGTTTAGCAAAAACCTACTATCAAATGGGCAAAATAGAATCAGCCAAGCAGAATATGGATACAGCGGTGGAATTAACCTTTACCCCTCAAGATAAAGTCTTATATCAGGCAAAATTGAAGGTATTAGCCATAGAAAAAAACTAGTTTCTAAAACCCGTTAATTTAACTGTTTTTTTAACAACTGGCCGTTACGTTCAATTACATCAATCAGCGGAATGAAACCCGCCGGTGTAGATAGGTTTGCAAAACCGTTTGCCATCTCCACCAAAACGTCTCCAAATTTAGATTGTCTGCTAGGCTCTGGCGCGTAATCCACAGATAAATTATCGACATTTACCCATGCGGTTGGTCCACCAGATGCAGCAAAAGCGATATCTAATTCTGAGTGTTTAACCCGTGTTGCTAACTGATATAAATGAATATTCTGGATGACTGTAGAAATGAGTACTCTTTCGTTTTCCACATTAGCCAGCAAGTCCATTAGTTTATCTTGTGCGTGAAAAACATAGATCATGATTGCCTCGATATCGGTTTGTTATCCCATTACAATCACATTTTTATCATTATCGACACCATTGGCAATGATAATTTCAAAACTAGACTTGCATTTTTGACAACCCATGGTTTGCGGTTTGTTCATGATTTTGGTTTGATGATTATCGAGGCTATTTGCGGATAAGCAAATAGGGCACAAACATTCCAATAAAGCTTCTGTTTTAAGCATGACATTTCCTTTTGTCTTGTTGGTTTTAAATTTGAATCAGAACAGAGAACCAACTGCGTGCATATTTTGACGGTATTAATTTTTGATGCAAGTGTTTTTGTTGGAATTATGTTCAACTCGGGGCAAGATAACACTCATCAGTCCAGTGAAAATCCCTTTTTACCCTCTTTTTGAAGGGTTTTCGAGGACTAGTAGCCCCATGAAACGTGATAACTTAAAATTTAATACCATTTTCAGCGAGCAAATTTAGTATGCCAATTATGGATACATTCATCGCTTTTTCCATTGCCTCCATAATAATGAGTGTGTCACCAGGCCCGCCAAAGCTGTATATATTGGCCAGAACCATGGCTGATGGACATAAATCTGGTATTGCGGCTGCCTCTGGAATGGCAATAAATTCATATGTAGTAGTTCATTCCTCTAACTTAAGGGACCAAGCTAGAGGAATGCTGAAGGTTGCGCTTAGTGGAGCTTAAGTTTAGGGCCCACAATATTGCTCACTTTGCGACTTAGTAAAACCAAAATCGCCTTTAACCAGCCGTGCACCGCAAATTGATGCATGTTGTACAGTGAAATATAAACCAGTCTTGCCAATCGTCCCTCAATAAACATACTACTACTTACTAGGCTGCCCATCAGACTACCCACGGTACTGTATTTGCTGAGGTGGACTAATGAACCATAATCCACATATTTGTAGTCTTTCATCACATTGCCGCGGACTATGCCAATGATATTGGCTGCGACTGTATTGGCCATTTGATGGGCTGATTGTGCTCTAGGTGGTACCCATTTGCCGTTGTCCTGCATAAAGCCACAGCAGTCGCCTAGAACAAAAATGGTTTCACAGGTTGTGCTTTGCAAATGTTTATTAACTAAGATTTGTTGCGCTCTGTTGGTCTCGAATACACCTAACTGTTGAATGAAATCGGGGGCTTTTACACCTGCCGCCCAAACCAGCAGATCAGCTTCAATTGGCTTGTCGTCTGAGGTGATGAATGCGCCTTTCCTAGCACTTGAAATTCGTGTATTTTCCAACACATCGACACCCAGCTTTGTTAGTGCGATACGAGCTGAGGTGGCAATACGTTCTGGTAGAGCAGGCAAGATACTTTCACCGGCTTCAATAATACTTATTTTTAATCGTGATGCTGACATTTCAGGCATACCATAATTTTTAGCTAAATTTGCCACATGATGTAATTCGGCAGCTAATTCAGTACCTGTTGCACCGCCTCCAACAATGGCAATACTCAACTTTGCTGAATCAGACTTTTCTTGATTAATTCGTAAAAGCTGATTTAACAGTGCTTTATGGAAACGTTCCGCTTGAGATAGAGAATCTAAGAAGAAACTGTGCTCGGCAACACCTGGGGTGCCAAAATCATTACTAACGCTACCAACGGCTAGCACTAAATAGTCGTAGTTGATGGTTCGTTCTTTTAGCAATAACTCACCAGCATCGTCATACAAGGGGTCAAGATAAATAGTTTTATTCTCAGCATTCACGTTACTCATTGTGCCTAACTGAAAATGATAGCCAAATCGAGCTGCATGCATTCGGTAATCCACACCATCTGAGTTTTTATCAATCACTCCAGCGGCCACCTCATGCAACAAGGGTTTCCATAGGTGTGTTTGGTTTCGATCAACCAAGGTGATGTGGGCTAATCCTTTCTTGCCTAACTTTTTACTTAACTTACTGACAAGTTCGAGTCCGCCGGCGCCTCCGCCAACAATGACAATTCTTAACATATTGATTCCTAAATAGTATTTTGAAATTGGTGGCAAACAAAAAAGACGGTATTGAAGTCAGAAGAAGAGCGCCAAAGCGTGACATGAATGAGCTGATTACCGGAAAAATGCCTTACCTGAATCATGCCAAATAAAGCGTAAAAAGTCTATGTATTATCCTTCAGATCAGATGATCTCTGGCGGTCTAAGAGCACGGGGCCAGGACCTTCAATGGCGAGGTTATCTTGGGGGTTATATATAGGGCAAGATTTCATCGATAAGCAGCCGCAGCCGATACAGCCGTCTAACGAATCTTTTAGTTTTATCATGCTTTGAATGCGCGCTTCTAACTGTTGTTGCCAATTCCGAGATAGCTTGGCCCAATCTTGTTTTGTCGGCGTTCTTGACTGAGGTAAGGTTGCAAAAGTGAGTTTAATGTCTTGTAGACTGATGCCTATTTTTTGGGCGGCTTTTATCACCGAGACTCGTCTTAAAACATCCGCTTTATAACGTCGTTGATTTCCTGAATTACGCCAACTTTGAATGAGACCCTTTTGTTCGTAGAAATGCAGCGTTGATACTTTTACACCGCAGCGTTTGGCCACAAACCCAACGCTTAGCTCTCTTTCGGCCATGATGATTCCTTTTGTCGTTTTTTAAAGAATATGAAAAAAAGTCCTTTACCTCAAGTTAACTTGAGGATTTATTCTGTGCTCATAGACAACAAAACATATAACTTTGGAGAGCATCATGCAGACACCTCAAGAAAATCAATTACCAACAAAACAACAGCAAACTCGAAAACTATTACAGTTCAAACCTTGTATAGCCAAAACATCAACTATTCGTTTAGACAATTTTTTAAGTTTGTTTAATAACACAATGAAATTAAAGTGAGGTATGCAAATGATCCGTTTAGAACATATCAATATTGTCGTCAAAGACATGCAAGAAACATTAAATTTTTATCAAGCCGCGTTTCCACACTGGTCTATTCGCCACCAAGGCAATGCTAATTGGTATGGAACCCAAAGAAATTGGCTACATTTGGGCGATGAATATAACTATCTTACGTTCAACGACAATGGAAGCGGTGAAAATAGGGACTTAAAAGGTAGTCAATTAGGGCTGGCCCATATGGCGTTTGAGGTAAGGGATATTTCGGCACTTTTAACTCGAATGCAAAGTGCTGGTTTCGAACCCCACAACCTAGGCGCTAAAAATCAATTTAGAAAAAACATGTATTTTATTGATCCGAGCGGCTTTGAAATAGAATTTGTCGAATATCTATCAGACATACCCAGTCAAAGGAATAACGCCGACGATTAACTAAGTGGAAAAGTTCGCTGGCATAGGTTGATGGATGTGACACGGGGGCTAACCCCCTTATCACTTTAATCTTGGTACACTTCTAATGGTAAGTTGTCAGGATCGGCGAAAAAGGTAAACTCCCGGTTTGTATATTCATCTATTCGAATCGGCTCGGGAATAATACCTTTGGTCCGCAAATAATCGCAAAAATCACTTACCGAATCGACTTTAAAAGCCAAATGTCTGAGTCCCTGAGCTTCCGGTCTAGAGGGCCGTTGAGGGGCTCCGGGAAATGAAAACAGTTCGATTTGGCTGCCATCAGGAAGTGCTAAGTCGAGTTTGTATGAGTCTCGCTGAGCACGGTAATTTTCTGCAACTATTTGAAATCCTAAAATGTCAGTATAAAAGGCTTTAGAATGCGCATAGTTGCTACAAATAATTGCCACATGATGAAAGCCTTTTAATTTAGTCATACTCGTCTCTGAATAAGTTAATTGATGTGGTTGATAGTACGTTCAACATCTGTATTTTTTTCAAGGGAAAAAGTATGTACTACGCTTTTTCCTTGCCAATCGCTAATCGAAACTCGAATATCCTTGGCTGCCAGCCGGATAAATTTTTGCTTATCAATAATGGCTGAATATGGCGGGGTGTTATCTTTGGCGACTAATTCATATTCGCCTTGTTGATTGCTAATTTCAGTGGTTACTTCAAACAGTGGTAATGGGCTTGAAACTTGTTCAGCAAGTCGGTAGTCAAAACGTATTACACGCCCTTGAGATTCCGTCCCTAAAAATTCCAGTTCTACTAACTCGGTATTCTCAATGGCTGAATTTGCTTTTAAAACTGTATAGCTAAGAGCTGGCAAGGTAATTAGTATGTCATTGCTATCCATACTAAATTTTCTGCTACCATCTATCCATTGATAGCCGTCACTGCTGGCTTTTAACCTAATAGTTTGCGGCTGATTAGTTGGATTGAAGGCCAGTAAATATTCTGTAGAGTCTTGTTTATCCACTCTGGATATTGCAAAAGCATATTCACTACCTTCGCTTGCGCGGTTAAAGGCGAATCCACGACGCAAAGTAGGGTGATCCATACGCAGTTGTGCTAGTTTTTGCAAAGCGCGATATATTGGGTGGTTTTGATCAAAGTTCTCCGTTGCCGTTGTTGCTTCTGTGCCAAGTAAATCCAATTCATTATAGGCAGCTACTTTTGAAGGAAACATATCTTCTCGTGCGCCAACATCGCCCCCAGTGCCAACAAAGCCTTGTTCATCACCATAATAGACCACCGGAATGCCACGAGATAAGTACATGAAAGCATGAGAGAGTATATCTCGCTTGAGCTTTTCTTCTGCACTGGCATTAGGCAAACTTTGATTGATAAAAAATCCGGCCCTTCCCATATCGTGATTTCCTAAAAAATTCATTAATAAATCAGATTGACTGTCATTGTCGTTGTAAAAGTCATCATTTTCAAAAAGCTGATAGATTTCTTGAGCCGGCTTATTTCGATAAAATACATTGGCGGTCGCGTCCTGAAATCCAAAGTCGAGGACCGAAGGCATTTTACCCAAAGTTGTATAGCTACTTAGTTCTATAGGATCCGCACTGTATACTTCACCAAAAATATGAAAGTTAGGTATGCCTTGTTGTTTTGCATGGTTTAAAATTGCCGGACTAAACGAAGACCAAAACACCATATCCACGTGTTTTACGGTGTCAATTCGAAAACCATCAGGTTTGAATTCGCTAATAATGTTTTTATAAATTTCGATCATACCGGCAATCACTTGTGGATCTTTTGTATTTAAGTCGTCAAGCCCTGCAAAGTCACCGTTAATTGCGCTCTCGCCTTGCCATATACTATCACCTTGATTGTTATAGTATTTAGGGTCATTCAGCCACGCGGGAACTTTCACATTTTCGTTGCCTGCAGGCACAAATGCTGTGTACTTGTCGCCACTTTCTAATTGCGCTTTGGATTTATAAGGGCAGGTCCTTTCGTCTATAAAACTGCCGTCTGAGTTATGACACTCTTGATAACTGATAACATCCGCAGTGTGATTAGTAATGATGTCGAAAAATATTTTGATACCCTTATCATGAGCAGCGCTTATTAAATCCTTAAGGTCTTGGTTGCTGCCAAAATGCGGGTCGATTTGGGTAAAGTCGAGAATCCAGTAACCGTGATGAGCATAACCATCGGATTGAATTGCTTTGTTGCGTAAAATCGGTGTCATCCAGATTGCACTGATCCCGAGTTCCTTCAGGTAATCTAATTTTTGCTCTAATCCTTTGATATCACCGCCATGAAATCCTTTAATGTCATCAATACTATATCCACCTTGGGAGATTGGAATGGATTTTGAACCCATATCGTTATCGGGATTGCCATTGTAAAAACGGTCAGGCATAACGAAGTAAAAAATATCGTCGCGCACATCTCGATTTAAATAGTCGTCGTAAATATCAGGGAAAGATAAAGTTATTGGATCTGATATGACTTTTTGCGTACCTGATGAGGGCAGCTCTTGCTTGGAACAAGCAAATAAAAGAGAGCAGCTGAATATCAGAGTAAGTAGGGTATTTAGGTATTTCATAATGGGCTCTCTTTAAGGTTAAGGTAATTCACAACCACGGGCTGTTACAAACAGTGAATACCAATGTTCCCTTGTTAGTTCAAATTGTGACGCTTGGCTACAGGCTTGAATTCTCAGTGGATTGGTTGTGCCGATAATGGGTTGGATTTTCGCTGGGTGGCGCATTAAAAAAGCCAACAAAATCGCCTCTGCAGAGGTTTGGTAATCTGCTGCTAGTTTACTGACTAAATCTGCGGTCTGCTGAATATGATGTGGTTGATTTGTTAAACTCTTGCCAGACAAGGTGCCTTGGCAAAGGCTTCCCCAGGCTTGTACTTGAACATTGTTGAGTTGGCAATATTCCATAGTACCGCTAGGAAAGGATAGGTATTTTGCCTGAGGATGGTTAGCCAGCACAACATCCTCTAAGAAATCTAAATGGGTTAGATTCAATTCAATTTGGTTGGCAACCAAAGGCATGTCTAACGCCGATTGCAATAGTTTCATTTGATGGGAATTTTGATTGGATACACCAAATTGTTTTACTTTGCCACTGGCTTTGAGTATCGAAAATGCCTCGGCGACTTCATCGGCTTGCATCAATGGATCTGGGCGGTGCAGCAGGAAAATATCAATATATTCAGTATTGAGTCGGTTGAGGATCCCGTCTACAGATTTTAAAATGTAGTGTTTTGAAAAGTCGAATCGTTTTGGGCCTTTTTCATCTTCAAAAACAATTCCACATTTAGATTGCAGTAGGATATTTTCGCGTAATTCAGGGCGTGCTTTTAATACTTCACCAAAAACCTGTTCTGCTTTTCCCATGGTGTAAATATCAGCATGATCAAAACTGTTAATTCCACAATCTAATGCCGCGTCAACCGCAGTATGTGCCTGTGTAACATGTTTAGATTCAAATGGAGCTGTGCCCCAAGATCCACCTAATCCCATACAGCCTAGGGATATCTGACTCATGCTTGGAAAATACGAATTCAACGGTATTTGTTTCATGCCAACGTCTTTTAAAATGAAATAATTCAGTCATTCTAATCAGTTTACAAAAAGATTACATTGAATACGTATGCGTTAGGTCAATTCACACTCGTCGGTGAATTGACCACTCATTTTATAAGCGCTGCAATGAAATTCAGCTATTTATCAGCGTGAACCTAAGTAAGCTGAAAATGGCTATTCTAATGGTATTCCAAATCTCTTACTTTTCCCCAGAACACACGGTATGAGAACAAGGTGTAAGCAAAAATACAGGGAATAACAATAAGTGCGCCATACAAAATAACCCGTAGAGACTCAGGTGCACTTGCTGCTTGCCAGATATTCAATTCGCCTGGCACCACAAAAGGATAAAAACTAAATGCTAAGCCGACAAAACTGAAGGTGAAAATGGCTGTACAGAGTACAAAGGGTAACCAGCAACCAGCGTCATCTTCTAACGGTAATCTTTGCAGCGTGAAATACCCAATCACAAAAAAGGCAAAACATAATATTGGTACCAACGCGATAAAATAGGCTAGCGGAGGTTGCGTCCAGCGTTCGAACACAAAGGGATTAATTAACGGGTTGATAATACACACAGCAAGGATCCCCACTAAACATACTTTCCCAGCATTCTTTGCCCATTTTACCGATCTAATTTGTAACTCGTCTTCCGTTTTCATGATTAGCCAGCACGCGCCAATGAGCGCATACGCCATTGCTACACCTGCGGCACTGAGTAAACTGAAGCCAACGGCTTCTATACTGGTTTCAAATCCCATCACAAACATGCCCAACATATAACCTTGAGAAGCGGCCGCAATGAAAGATCCTAATTTAAATAGCTTGTCCCAACGGTCTTTTTTATGAGCGATTACCTTGGCTCTAAAATCAAAGGACACTCCACGAATAATTAACCCAATCAATAACATGGCGGTAGGCAAATAAAGTGCTTTCAAAATAATACTGTGGGCACTAGGAAAAGCGACTAACATCAACCCGACTGCTAACACTAACCAAGTTTCATTCGCATCCCAAAATGGGCCAATTGAGGCGATCATTTTGTCTCTTTGTTGTTGATTGTCCATAGGTAAAAGCAAACCAACGCCGAGATCGTAACCGTCGAGAATCGCATAAACTAGTACTGAGAACGCCATTAAACCGGCAAAAATAATAGGTAAATCGTGGTCTAAGAACATTAGTTGGCCTCCGCAGTCGCTGTGGTGCGAGCTGGTGTGTACTCAGCCGCATCGTATTCTTCAATTTCTACTGACTTTCTTGCCATGTAAAACAAAGTTTTTATGTATGCAAACAGTAAGAAAGCATACAGCGTCAAATACATCGCCAAGCTGACCCCAACGTTTTCTGGCGCAATATCAGTTACCGCATCCGCCGTGGTTAATATGCCGCTTACTAAATAAGGTTGGCGACCTATTTCGGTAACGTACCATCCCGCTAAAGTTGCAACCCAACCTGAAAATGTCATCCCAATGAAGAATTTCAGCATCCATGGTGAAAGTGACTTTTTCCGCCATAAGTAGAAGCTCGCTAACCAACTACTGAATAGCATGAGCATTCCTAGTCCAACCATGATTCTAAAGCCATAGAACACCGGCTTAACGGGGGGATGTTTGCCTTCAAATTCGTTTAGACCTCTAATTTGTCCGTCTGGATCATGGGTTAAGATAACGCTGGCCATCTTTGGAATGGCGATTTCTAAATGGTTAGTGCGCTGCTCTTCATCAGGGACAGCAAATAACAGTAGTGGTGCGCCATTTGTTGTTTCCCAAACGCCTTCCATTGCTGCAACTTTTTGAGGCTGATGCTCAAACGTATTAAGCCCATGCATGTCACCCATAATCACTTGTAATGGTGTGAGTATTGCGGCTAGGAAGATAGCCGTTTTTAAAGCTAAATTAGGGGCTTTTTTGTTATCGCCTCGAAGGATTCGGTAGGCTGAAATTCCGGCAATTAAAAAACAAATGGTTAACCCTGATGCTAATAGCATGTGCCCTAATCGATATGGAAATGATGGATTAAAAATAATCTCAAACCAGTCAACCGCATAAGCTACGCCATCGCGCATCTCAAAACCTGTTGGGGTATGCATCCACGAGTTAAGGGCTAAAATCCAAAACGCTGAAAGTGAGGTTCCTATTGCAACTATAAAGGTAGATAAAGTATGGAGCCAAGGCGGCACGCGGTTAATACCAAATAACATCACGCCTAAGAAGGTTGCCTCTAAGAAAAACGCAGTCATTATTTCGTAGGCCAAGAGTGGCCCCGCAATATTGCCCACCGTAGCCATGAAACCTGGCCAGTTGGTGCCAAATTGAAATGACATTGTAATGCCACTCACCACACCCATTGCAAACGTGAGGGCGAATACCTTTACCCAAAAACGGTAGATTCGCATCCACACTGGATGTTTACTAATGTGAAAACGAACGCGGAAATAGAAAAGCATCCAGCACATAGCAATGCTTATGGCTGGAAATAAGATATGAAAACTAATGTTAGCTGCAAATTGAATGCGAGAAAGTAGCATTACATCTGCCATTGAAACCCCCTAGCGGCGCTGATTTTAGCCGTTGTTTATTTAAATTTAAAACTCGATGAATTTAACCCTGCTTACGGCGATAATCTGCTTTTTGCATGTTTGATTTAACTGCTTTTTAGGAACTTATCCTTCATATCTAAGACCTTTCCGACGCCTGAACCTAACTTCATTAAGGTTGCCATTTTTTCAGGACTCAGACGTTGCAGTTCTTCACTCCACTGTGTGACGTTTTCTAATAAGTCATGGATCTCTTGTAACTGTCGTTGCGCATATTCTTCTTGTTGATTTGCCGGTGTAACCAAAAGAGTATCTCGAAGCACGCTCATAGTGGGTTCAATTTCCCGTTTTCGACGCTCTTCAAATACTTTATTGGCCATATCCCAAATGCTGCCTAAAGATTTAAAATAGTCTTTTCTATCTCCGGGAACATGATGCATTTGCACTAGTCGCCACGACTGTAATTCTTTCAATCCCATACTGACGTTACCGCGAGAAACATTCAGGGCCTCTGCAATATCATTTGCGCTTAAAGGCTCTTCACTTATTACTAAAAGCGCATACATTTGACCAACAGTTCGATTAAAACCCCATCGACTACCCATTTCACCGAAATGCATAACGAAGGTTTCTATCATGGGTGTCATTTTCATAATCAAGACTCTTTTCTGAAGTTTCAGTAATTTCTGAAAATTATAAACACTAATTGATGCAGATCAAATATTATTTTATTTATTTGTGTTTGCTATTGGCGGAATGGTTAAGAGTTTCGGTGAGGATTTTTGTATGAAATATGCTTTTTGTATTGAGCGAAGAATAATATTTAAACCAAATTAGCAGCGTTTATTGCGATTAGATCCCTACTTAATCGCCAATAAAGGGTGTCTTTTTGGATGTTTTTTTCAACACATTTTAGCCGTTAGAAAGCGAACTGGCGATGGAGGTAGCTAATTGATATTCATAAAAATTTTATACTTTTTCATTTTTTGTTAATCCACTTCTTAAACAAAATAATTTTCTAAATAAAATATTTTTTTGAAATTTTAACGAAAGGCTAATGGTCTTTAACTTACATAATGGACTACATTGTTCAAAAAGTAGCCCGTTTTTCACAACTAAATATTTTGAGGATACGATTTATGAAACATAACAATTCGATTAAAACTGCTTTACTTATTGGTGCCACTCTTGCCGCTTCTCAAGTCGCCGTTGCTAAACCAAATGATCAATTATCATTAGCAGATGCGACACCTGAAAAAGTGAAAGTCGCTTTCCAAGAATGGAAAGATGGCAATAGACTACGTGGACGTAAAGACAAGTGTTATGGGATTGCTTTAGCCGGTGAGAACGATTGTAAAGCTGGCGCTGGCACAAGTTGTGAAGGGACTTCTACCGTTGATTTCCAAAAAAATGCATGGACTTATGCACCTAAAGGTTCATGTGAATACATAATCACACCAAATGGTGCTGGTTCTAAAGACCCAATTGCTTAAGCGTTTCATTTCCGAATGATAAAGCTAACTGAATTGCCCGCAGATGCGGGCATTTGTTTAAAACCAGAACATTTTGACGCTATACCAAGTAAGGTTGATGGTCATTTATGGTTCGAAGTTCATGCAGAAAACTACCTGATGCAGGGTGGTCCTAGACTTGCAAAATTACAGGAAGTTGCACAGCGATTTCCGTTAAGCATTCATGGTGTTGGGGCTTCGCTTGGTGGACCAAACCCACTTAATCCCGAGCATCTCAAGCGATTGGCTCGTTTAGTCAATTCGGTTCCTACCGCAGCTTTTTCTGAACATATAGCTTGGTCAGGTGCTGACGGAAATTATATGGGCAATTTAATGCCTACACCAATTACCACTCAATCCCTTCTTCGTACTGCCGAGAATATTGACCAGTTACAAAATGCAATTCAACGGCCCATACTGATAGAGAATCCTGCTAATTATCTCAACTTTAAATCTGACATGTCCGAAGCGGAATTTATGATGTCTTTGGTGAATAAGACTGGCTGCGGTATTTTGCTGGATGTTAACAATTTATTTATAAGCGCGAACAACACTGGGATTGACCCACAGCAATACATTGGCAATCTTGAAGCTACAGCTATCGGTGAGATTCATGTGGCTGGTCATTCGGTTGACCCTATCGAGAAAGATTTGTTAATTGACTCTCATGATAGTGATGTGTCGAATGCGGTTTGGGCACTTTTAAATGATGCTTTAAGTCACATTGGTCCTTGTCCTGTGCTGATAGAGCGAGATGCAAATTTACCGCCGTTTGCTGAACTGCTGGCAGAACGCAATATTGCACGAGAGCTAATCCAAAGTAGTAAAGTTGTTAGCTATGAGTGATTTTCATTTCGCCTTAATGGGCTATGTACAAACTGGAGACATACAAGATGTCACCGAACATCTTGATGATGGACAAAATAAACGTCGCTTGGCGGTATATCGGAACACCTTTATTAGTAGTTGTATTGATGCGTTGCAACGCAAGTACCCAAGTGCTGAGAAGTTATTAGGTGAGGACTTCTTTAAAACCTTAACTCGACAATTCTGTTTAACTAACCCGCCCACATCACCTGTTTTGGCAGAATATGGTGAAATTTTTCCTGAGTATTTAAACGATTTTTTGCAACATAATCATCCTGAACTTAGGTATTTATGGGATATATGTAAATTGGATCGAGCTTGGCATCATGCCTATTTTGCCGATGATAAACCTTCTCTTGGTCAAGATGAAATTGAATCCCTAATTGAAGATATCGAATCGAAATCACTGTCTTTGCACCCCAGCGTGCAGTTAATCAAAAATGATTGGTCGGTATCGTCTTTATGGGCACAGTTAAGAGTCAGTAACCTAAGCGAACAAGTCGCCATCGAGAATACAACTGAAAACCTTCTATTGTGGCGAGACAATAGCAGCATTTTGCATCGAGTCATTTCTGAATCAGAGAGCCTATTTATTTCTAGTATTTACGCAGGCCGAACTTTAGGTGAAACCGCGGATGTGGCGATGCAAAATGGTGAAATAGACATAAGTGAAATATTTAGTCAGTTACTACTTAATAAATTACTAACATAAGAGAAAAAAAATATGAAAGCCCTAATGAACCTATATGCTGACATCACGGCCAAAGTCAGCTTGTATTTAACCGACATAACATTACTTCTTGCTAGGCTATTAGCAGCAAGTGTGTTTTTTCAATCAGGATTAACAAAGTGGAATGGGTTTCTTAGTTTTAATCCGGATAAATATGATTTATTTTTATATGAATTTTTCTGTCCAGATCCAGTTCGTGAGGGGGCGTTACTGCTGTGTGATCCTAATACGTTAGATTACGTCGAAGGGTCTACTATTGTGTCCTTTATTGAAACACTTGCTGTTTCTGCTGGGGTGGCTGAAATCGTGCTTCCGGTGATGCTCGCTTTTGGCTTTCTGACTCGTGTTGGAGCTGCTGGTTTAATTGGTATGACGTTATTTATTCAATTAGCTGTATTCCCTTCGTGGGATCACTGGTGGAATCCTGCAGTTTGGTGGTTTATTGTATTGTTGGCCGTACTTAGTATGGGGCCAGGAAGGATATCTCTCGATAAATTATTGGGCTTAGAAAAAAGCCGAGCATAATGTATCCCTTGCTAAGTTAGTTAGCCAGAGTTTGGGTTGACTAAAGTATCCTTATATATAGGCGCCTACATCAAAAGTAGTGCGTCTATGCCATTTATTCCACTGCTTCCGATAAAACTCGATATTTAGCACTCATCTTCAATTTATATTTTCCTACGCAGTACATGAGATAAATATTCCTGCTCTGTCCTTAGTCGCTTCGAGCAAGCTTTATTTGCCGCCTTTAGTGCAGCGCAAAGCGCCATCTATTAATAATCAATTAAACTAACTCATGAATTACAGTCATGTATTAATGAAATAATATCATTTTTATTCATGAGTTGAACCGCGTATAAAACCCACTCTGCTTCGACTTTAGATTTTTACTTTACACATATTGCCGTTGATTCTTGATAGTCCGTTAGGCCCAAACCCTGAGGCTGTGAAAGCGATGGCCGACAAGGAAGGCCGCAAAATAAAGTTGCAAAGTCTAAAACAAGCTAACAATAAATTTAGGTTTTATCTCAGATAAATTGGATACAAATCACGATGACTAAAGATTTTATATTTACTATTAACAAGGTTGCGTTTGATGAAAATTATCATCCCTCAGACAACACTCGTATCACGACCAATTTTGCTAATTTAGCAAGAGGACAGAGCCGTCAAAAGAACTTACGCAACGCTTTAAATATGATTGACAATAGTTTTAATGGCATGGCCTGTTGGGATAATCCCAATGGAGATCGTTATTCGGTAGAACTTGATATCATCACCGTTGATATTGACATTGAAGGCAGTGGTCGTAGCTTCCCATCGATTGAAATTTTAAAAACCAATATTGTTGACCACAACACCAACAAACGCATAGAAGGCATTGTCGGCAATAACTTTTCCTCTTATCTGCGAGATTATGATTTCAGCGTATTGTTGTTAGAGCATAACAAGAATCAACCGAAATTTAGCATTCCCGATAATTTTGGCGACCTCCACGGGAAACTGTTTAAATCTTTTATTAATTCAGATGCCTATAAACAGCACTTCAAAAAACTCCCAGTTATCTGTCTCAGTGTTTCGGATAACAAAACCTATCACCGGACTGAAAATCAACATCCGATATTAGGTGTTGAATACCAGCCAAATGATTCATCGTTGACGGAACTATATTTCAAAAAAATGGGATTACAGGTTCGTTATTTTATGCCGCCCAATAGTGTCGCGCCTTTGGCTTTTTATTGTTGCGGTGATTTGCTTAATGATTACACAGCGCTTGAGTTGATAAGTACCATCAGCACCATGGAAACATTTCAAAAGATCTATCGACCTGAAATCTATAACGCCAATGCAGTTGCGGGAAAATGCTATCAACCAAATTTGCAAAATCAGGATCATTCACTGACTCAAATCGTGTATGACCGCGAAGAACGCAGCCAGTTGGCTAATGAGCAAGGAAGATTTGCTGAGGAGCATTTCATTAAACCCTACCAAAGAGTCCTTGAGCAGTGGTCTGCTAATTACGCTTAACATTTAACTCCAATATAAGACTTTATTTATTATGAAAACACTATTACCTACATCAACTGCCGGCAGTTTACCTAAACCCTCTTGGCTTGCGCAGCCTGAGACACTTTGGTCACCTTGGAAATTACAAGATGAAGCGCTAATTGAGGGGAAACGAGACGCTTTACGCTTGTCATTACAAGATCAACAGCAAGCAGGAATTGATATTGTCAGTGACGGTGAGCAAACCCGTCAGCATTTTGTGACAACTTTCATTGAACACCTTGATGGTGTCGATTTTGAAAAACGTAAAACCGTTAAAATTCGTGATCGTTATGATGCCAGTGTACCCACTGTCGTTGGTGCTGTTGCTCGTCAAAAGCCAGTTTTTGTTGAAGACGCCAAATTTTTACGTCAGCAAACCAATCAACCGATTAAATGGGCCCTACCAGGTCCTATGACGATGATAGATACCCTGTATGATAACCATTACAAAAGCCGTGAGAAATTAGCTTGGGAATTCGCCAAAATTCTCAATCAAGAAGCCAAAGAATTAGAAGCAGCTGGTGTTGATATTATTCAATTTGACGAGCCTGCATTTAATGTGTTTTTTGATGAGGTAAACGATTGGGGAATTGCTGCTTTGGAAAGGGCAATCGAAGGGCTTAAATGTCAAACTGCTGTACATATTTGTTATGGTTATGGCATAAAAGCTAATACAGATTGGAAAAAGACGTTGGGCTCTGAGTGGCGACAATATGAAAAAGCCTTTCCCAAATTGCAAACATCTAATATCGATATTGTTTCACTGGAATGTCAAAACTCTCGTGTTCCTATGGACCTGATTGAACTTCTTAGAGGTAAAAACGTGATGGTAGGGGCGATTGATGTCGCAACCAATAAAATAGAGACAGCAGAGGAAGTGGCTAGTACCTTAAGAAAAGCCCTAGAGTTTGTCGATGCTGACAAGCTCTATCCTTCAACCAACTGTGGCATGGCTCCTTTATCACAACAAGTGGCACGAGCTAAACTTGCTGCTTTGAGTGCAGGGGCAGAAATACTGCGAACAGAACTCTCTAGTTAAGAGAGTTCGACTTAACAATATTTACCTATAAGTTCGCAACCTAATTTTAATTGAGTGTTAAAAACAAAAAGGCAGTGAACCTAAAATATATGAATATCATTAAGTATTTAGTTTGTTTGCAAGTTTTCTTGGCAACAGAGGTTTTAAGTGGGGAGACATCGTTATTTTTAGATAATGGTGAATATCAAATCCCCGCTATTTACTCCGCTCCATCTGGTATGGACAAATATCCCGCGATAATTTTACTCCACGGTACTGCATCGAATAAAAATGAAGTAGGTGATTTATATGCGATATTAGCCAAAAGGCTAAGAGACAATAATATCGCATCGATTAGAATTGATTTTGCGGGTACTGGCGATAGTGAAGTGGACTATAGTCAATACACATTAGCCAGTGCAGTGCGTGATGCAGATATGGCAAGGGGGTTTTTAATCGAACAGCCGCAAATTCTAGCCGATTCTCTGGCGGTACTGGGATTTAGTCAAGGCGGGTTGATTGCGCAATTGTTGGTGATAGAGCATCCCGAACTCGCTGCACTGGTAACTTGGTCATCGGTTGCGGGCGATGGTGGTGAACCGTTTTCAAGCCAGTTTGGGCAGTATTATGCTGAAGCTAAAAATAACGGCGTGGCTGAATTAACATTCGAGTGGCGCGCACCGTTAAATTTAAGTGTGCAATGGTTTGAGCAGGTTAAAAAACAGAAGTCATTAACTGAGCTGGCGAATTATCCTGGTGCAGTTTTAGCCATTGCTGGTGGTGCAGATACTATTGTTGACCCTATATCTTCGCTTAGATTGATACAGGCAGCAGGCTCTGAGGATGCTCAAGCGGTAGTATTGAAAGGGGCGGATCATGTATTTAATGTTCTCGACCCAACGGCAACAGAAGACGAGGTTTTACTTAAAATTACTTTGCAATGGTTACTGGAAAAGTTACATTAAATTCACACTTAACCTTTGATTAGGTGCATTTTAACTAAAATAGACTGAGTGAATTTAACCGTTGGAAAATATAAGTATACGAAAAGCGATAATAGGCGACCTTGAAAAGTTAATAGAATTAGAGCAAAAGTTGATTGCGGCCGAACGTCCCTTTAACTCGATTTTAAAAGCAAAAGATGCAACTTATTACGATATTGAAAATTTAATAACCAGCCCATCGTCATATTTGGCGGTAGCTGAATTCGAGGGCGAGATAATAGCCACGGGTTATGCGCAAATTCGAGAGTCGAAACGAGCCCATAAACACGATCATCATGTTTATTTAGGCTTTATGTTTGTAGCTCAAGAGTATCGTGGTCAGGGGATTAATAAACGAATTATGCAAACATTAATTGCTTGGGGCAGGGAACAAAATTTGGATGATTTTTATCTGGATGTTTACGCCACTAATGAATCAGCGATCAAAGCTTATCGAAAAGCGGGGTTTGCTGAATCCACTTTTGAAATGAAACTAAACTTTTAGATAAACGCTACCTTTTGAATTAAATTTTTAATCAATGTAATTGATACAAATAAGCTACTTGTGCGTTAAAACTACTAGATTTAGACATTTTTAGTTAATTAGGTTTGGTATTTATGAAATTTAAGCTCGGTTTTCTTTTAATCATAAGTTTGTTCGTTGCTTCATGCACATCGATTCCTCAGGGAATAGAACCGGTCAAGAATTTTGAGTTGAATAAATATTTAGGGACTTGGTACGAAATCGCTCGTTTTGACCACAGTTTTGAAGAAGGTTTAGAAGCTGTCTCTGCGCAATATTCCCTACTCGAAGATGGTGGTGTCAGTGTTACCAATCGGGGATTTAACCCTGAAGAAGGTGAATGGGAAGAAGCCAAAGGCAAGGCTTATTTTGTTGATGATGAATCAGTAGGACATTTAAAAGTATCTTTTTTCGGTCCTTTTTACTCTAGCTATGTCATATTTTTCCTCGATAGTCGTGATTACCAATATGCCTTGGTAAGCGGACCGAACCGAGAGTATTTATGGATATTGAGTAGAGACAAAAATTTACCAAAATCGGTTGTAGACATGTTAATTACTGAAGCCAGTGCAGCTGGCTATGATACTTCCAAATTAATCTTCGTAGACCATGAACAGTGACTAATAAAAGACATCATTCAAAAAAATTGAAATTATTATTTATGAATGAAGGTCTTAGCTAAAAACAAATCTCTGAATGAGAAGAAAGCGGAAGGAATAACATGCTCGAAAGTCAGCTTGAAGTAGTGCGCCAAGCCAAGCAATTTTTAACTTACACTGATATGACTGAATATCAGCAGATCTTAAAACCTCATCTCTCAGGCAGTGCAGGTATGCACATGCGGCATATTCTCGATCATTATTTGGCGCTAAAAAACGGACTCGCCATAAAATCAATTGATTATGATAAACGAAATAGACATTCGGAATCAGAAAGGTGCCCCAAAGCCGCACTAAAAGAGTGGCAGGAAATCGAATCTTGGTTAGATTCTGTTTGCCAAAAAGATCTTGATGTTAACTTATTAGTTAGCTGTGAAGTCAGTGCAAACAAGGTTGAACAGGTTCAAGTTCAATCCACTTTAGCGCGCGAGTTGGTATTCATCTCAAGTCATGCCATTCATCATTTTTCATTACTTAGTGTGATCCAGTCACTTAGAGGGCAAAGTACCCCAGAAAACTTTGGTGTTGCCCCTGCAACAGTTTCTTTTCAGCGGGAACAGACGCGAAAAACCGCAGTTTCCAATGCTTAATTAAATCTAAAATCCTAGCCTAATGTGTAAAAACCATAGAAATTTTATGGTTTTTATGGATAATATCGCCGCTTAAATTCCATTCCACAAAGGTTTTAACATGTCTATAGAACAAACTCTTCTATCTCGCAGCAATCAAACGTGCGAATTGTGCGGCGCAACTGACTCACTTGTCGTATATGAAGTCCCGCCAGAAGAGGCGCATGCAGATAAATGTATTTTAGTTTGCGGCACATGCCAGTCTCAAATTTCGGGCGAGGCTGAACTGGACATGACTCACTGGCGTTGTCTAAACGACAGCATGTGGAGCCAAGTCCCTGCGGTGCAAATAGTTGCCTGGCGAATGCTTAAAAAGTTATCTTTTGAAGGTTGGGCGCAGGATTTGTTAGACATGTTATATCTGGACGAAGATATGCTTAAGTGGGCAGAGTCTGGTCTTGTTGAGCACAGTGACGAGCCAACATTAGATTGTAACGGTACAGTTCTGCAGGCGGGTGATACCGTTACCCTTGTGAAAGATTTAAATGTGAAAGGCGCTAACTTTACCGCTAAACGAGGTACTGCAGTGCGTGGAATTGGCCTTAGTAGCAATCCAGAACACATCGAAGGCAAAGTCAATGGTCAGCGAATTGTGATCATCAGTGCATATACCAAAAAATCATAATAATAGTTTGGGCTTCAGTCCGAATAGCCGTTCGCTCGTTAGCAGCAGCGATTGCTAAATATCCATGGCTAAAGCCCATACTACGGGTGTATTGTAGTTTGGACTTCAGCCCGAATAGGCGCTAGCATTTCACTCGTTAGCAGCAGCGATTAATAAATATCCATGGGCTAAAGCCTCATGCTACGGGTGTATTGTAGTTTGGGCTTC
>NZ_BAABWR010000026.1:0-62564 GCF_040370605.1 Aliiglaciecola sp. NS0011-25 | reverse complement strand
GTAGACTCGAACTACCGACCCCTACCATGTCAAGGTAGTGCTCTAACCAACTGAGCTACGGACGCACTGTATAAAGATGCTTAACACGAATGTCTCAAGCGGCGCGTATAATAACGATGCTTTTCGCTATCTTCAAGGAGTTTTTCAGCTTTATTGCCACAAATGCACAATTTTTCCCCATAACGCCGAGTTCCGCGGAAATTGAGGAGTGCCAGCGAGTGAATTTTCCGTAGCAGCGCCGTGTTATGCATTTTGTGTCACTTTTGTAATATTGAAACCTTCCTCTGATGTTGGCGCTACAAAATATTTTGTAACCTGCTCAAACATATCTGCTGTATCAGTTGCTGCTCTTTCTGGCTGCTCTTTGCGTCTTTTTCCAATCTGTTTTAGGCAGACTTCATTTGGCAAGTCGATGTATATCAAATTATGTGGCGCTTCGATCTCGGAGAAAATACTCCGAAACCAATTTCTTTGCGAAAGAGTGTTTGCCGGAAAATCCATAACCACATTAGTTCCCGCAGACAGTATGGATTGAACAAGTTTTTTAATCTGCGGCTTAAGTAGATTTGAATATTCAATATAATCATTTAGCGATGAAATTCTATTTGGATAAAGCGACGAAAGCCATTCATCTTCTGAAAGCAATACTGCGTTACTTTCCTGCGCGATTTCAGCAGCTCTTGTAGACTTTCCAGAACCCATTTTTCCACAGAAAAAAGTCAAAGATCCTTTGTTCATAGTTTCTCTCTACTTTGATGCATAACAGTTAGAAGTTAAAGGGTTTCACTTTATTTGCTACGTCTTGATCTTGGGTTAAATTAGCAAATGCCTCCCCTAACCTGTCACTTTGCTGAATCACTGTCTGCCAATATTCGATACGTTGTTGAGCAGGCATTGTTTCGAAATCTTTGCGGTCGGGAATTTTTTGATAAGGTAAAGAAGCGACAAACTCATCCGATGGAACGGCCATCACCACTTTGTCATAGCTGCTTTTGTGAGGTAAACGTCGCTTCAATGATTTATCAAACCAACCTGGAATCGGCTTAGGATAAAAATGTGGATAAAATACCAAGCCATCATGGGGTCCGAAGTTTAAATCAAAATGATAGTCTATGATGCCGCCGTCTCGATACATGCCTTTAGGCGCTCCATTTATATTCGATACACCTTCAATCACTAGCGGAATAGAACCTGAGGCCATTAATGCTTGTGCTAAGTTGCGTTTTGACAACGGCACGTAACGAGTTGGCATTTTATTAGGATCAGATATCTGTAGTTCACTTGTAGGGGAAGCAAAAACATAGCGTTCATAAAATCGTTGCAAAAAGCGCCGCTGTACCGCGTTAGCACCTGCACTGGCTAAAAGGCCGGTTAATTGCAACGGTTTAGCTTCAAACTGCGTGAGTCCTTTACATCGCGCGACAATGAAATGCGCTTTAATAATAGGATTGTGAATAATTTCCTCAACCCCATTATCCCCTAATACATAGTCTAATAATTCTAAACCAGATAGGGTGATTTCTTTGGCTGTGGGCTTGTCGCTGTATTCTGTGTGTGAATAACGATCTGCTAAACGGTTAATTGCAGCTAAGGGATCTTGTTGGGCAAAACACGCAAATCTAAACGCTCCAGCTGAAGAACCAATAACCTGTAGCGGTGTTTTACGCTGAGCAAAAAAGGTAGAAAAGACATACCTATCTAACCCTGCTAACACGAACCACTTCGGCCCGCCAGAAGCACCTAACATGTAATCAAACATGTGTTGTTTTAGACCATGCTGCTGAATTTCCTTCAAAGCAGTTGGACCTGCATATAAATCAAGTACTTGCACTAACTTTAAACCCATAAAATAATTGAAGTTTAATGTACCAATCAATAAGTTATTTGCAAGTATCAGAAATATTTTAGTTTTTAATAGTTATCTACAAGCACCTAGGTTAAGTGTTTTCCTCAAACAAGGCACATACCGCGCCAGCAGGATCTTGGATAATAATGTAGCGACTCGTTGAACCATATGACTTCACTTTCGATAATAATTGACCTCCGCGAGCTTGAGTCTGCGCAATGGAGTCATCTAAATTAGCCACTTTAAAATAAAGCAGCCACTGCGCAGGGAGGCCTGCATTGCTGCCTTTTGCATGACAAATCCCCACAACATCCTGATTATTACTTGGTAACTGCATGGAAAAATCTTCATAATCTCCCATGTTGATGGGATTAGCTTGCCAACCTATAACTTGTGCATAAAAATCTTTTACATCCTCTGCGTTTTTGACAGTAAGGTCACTCCAAACCACTGAACCTACGGGTGCTGTAGACATATTCATTCACCTTAACTTAAAACGGTTTAATTTTAACCAAAAATGTCACTTGATGGATTTCTGGACAGCGAAATATAACCCATGTATTTCAACAAGTTAAGTGACATATAAAGTTTCCTCAACAAGGTTATCCACAGAAACAGTGGATAACATTTAATAAAGCGACTTTCACACTAACACTTGACTTACAGCTTAGCTAACGCAAAATAAAAGACCAATTAAAAAGGAATGCAAATGGCCACTCAGACATTAGCTGCTCTGCCTGACACTTATACAATCCATAGCCTTCCGTTACACGCTCAGATCCCTTCTCAAATGTTTAATGCGTCTTTGTATTTATCGTTGGTGAGTATTTTCACGCAAATAGGTAATGTACTGGTAACTGCCAAAATCAGTAGATTTGTTGTATCTAATTTTGAAACCGATAACTTTCTGATTAAACAAAACGATATTGATTCAGCCGCTAATGCGCGTGAAAATCACGGCTATAAAGTTGTATTCTAATGCGCCTTTTCAATCGACTACTAGACAATCCAGAACTCACTGAGCATAAACGTAAAATTGATATTTTGAGCCCCGTTAGCGGCAGTATCAATTTACTTGATTCAGCCAGTAACCTGTTATTCAAACAACGATTATTTGGTGAAGGAGTGGTTATCGCGCCAACCGGCTTTCAAATATTGGCACCATTTGACGCAATCGTTTTAGAAATAAGTGAAACGGCCCACCGAGTGCGCTTAAAAGACAGACATGGATTGAAACTACAGATCCATTGCGGTTGGGGTGCACAAAATCTAAATGGTGAAGGATTTAAACGAAAAGTTGTTGTTGGCCAAAAACTTAAACTAGGACAACCCATATTAGATTTTGACGCTCGTAAATTGAAACTCGCATTAGAGGATAACGCTTTTTACATAACCCTTCTCAATAGTGATAAAGTAAAAGGGCTTATAGTTAATCCTCGTAAGGTTACGGCATGTGAAGATCCTGTATTTTCTGTGTTGATCTAAACTTTAAGGATTGGTACAACATCGTTTACTTGGCAATGACATTATTAAGCCTTTAATAATAATCATTTATTTTCATTTCATAATTAACAAACAAGAACCATTTTTATGACTCAAATGTTCGGCATCAAAAATTGCGATACCATTAAAAAAGCCAAAAAGTGGCTGGAAGAGAACAAAATAGAATTCACTTTCCACGATTACCGTGTCGACGGTTTAGAACGTGATTGGCTTGAAAAAACAGAATCTCAGTTGGGTTGGCAAAAATTGCTAAATCAACGAGGAACGACTTTTCGTCAGTTACCAGATGAACAAAAACAAGATTTAAATCGGGAAAAAGCCATCGAATTGATGCTGGCATCTCCTGCCATGATAAAACGTCCAGTGTTAATCCATGATGATAAATACATTTTAGGTTTCAAGCCGGCAGATTATGAAGTGGTTTTTAACTAATGATGGACTCAATTGCACTGACTAAAGAACTGATAAATCGTAAATCCGTCACCCCTGAAGATGCTGGTTGCCAACAGCTAATGGCTGATATTTTAGCTCCCTTGGGTTTTGATATAGAATCAATGGTTTTTGACGACACCACCAATATGTGGGCAAGAAAAGGCAAACAAGGTCCGCTATTTTGTTTTGCCGGACACACTGACGTAGTGCCATCAGGCCCTGCCGAAAAGTGGCAAACACCGCCTTTTGAAGCAACCCAAATTGGCGAATATTTGCATGGCCGAGGTGCCGCAGATATGAAAGGAAGTTTGGCTGCTATGTTGGTGGCGACTCATCGTTTTGTAACAGCTCACCCAAATCATAATGGTGGCATCGCGTTCCTTATTACCAGCGATGAAGAAGGACCATTTATTAATGGCACAACCAAGGTTATTGATACCCTCGAAGCCCGCAATGAAAAAATTGACTGGTGTTTAGTAGGCGAACCGTCAAGTACCGAAGTAGTTGGCGATGTGGTTAAAAATGGTAGACGGGGATCACTTACAGGCGATCTAATTGTGAAAGGAATACAGGGTCACGTAGCCTATCCTCATTTAGCTAAAAATCCCATCCATATTGCTTCACCAGCGCTTGCGGAACTGGCTAAAACTCACTGGGACGATGGCAATCGATATTTCCCCCCCACCAGCTTTCAGGTATCTAATATCAATGGTGGCACGGGTGCCGGCAACGTCATACCAGGTGAACTTCATGTGTGTTTCAACTTTCGATTCTCAACCGAAGTTACCGACAAACAATTAATAGAAAGAGTGTATGAAGTTCTCGATCGTCACGGATTAGATTACGACATTAAATGGACGTTTAACGGACAACCTTTCCTAACAGATCAAGGCCCTTTAGTTGAAGCTACGCAGCAAGCCATAAAGGCAGTAACAGGCAAAGATACCGAGTTATCCACTGCTGGTGGCACTTCAGACGGTCGATTCATAGCGCCAACAGGAGCTCAAGTGATTGAACTAGGTCCGGTAAACGCAACTATTCATAAAATAGACGAAAAAGTGAAATCTACTGATCTGGAAATACTCACAGATATTTATCACGATATATTATGTCGACTGCTCCTCTAATGCCTGCAACAAAAATGTCTGCACCGAGCTGGATGGGCTTAACTGATGCCCATATCCAGCCAATCGGTAAACATCACGGCTTAGTTGCCGATGTAAAAACGGCGTTTGAAGCTATGCAGTTAGCTGCACAAAAAGACGGCATTGACATTCAGTTGGCTAGTAGCTTCCGCAGTTTTGACCGCCAATTAGCTATTTGGCAAAAAAAGTGGTTAGGAACCTTGCCAATAAATGATATCCATAGCCATCCCATAAATACCTCTGAGTATACTGAATTAGAAAAGATACATGCCATTATGACCTGGTCGGCTCTTCCAGGAGCAAGCCGTCACCATTGGGGAACAGATTTGGATGTATACGACAAGAAGGCCATTGAACGCTGCGGGCAGCCCTTGCAGTTGGTAAGTGCAGAATATGAACTAGCCGGCCCATGTTATGAACTGCATTGCTGGCTTGAAGAAAATGCAGATAACTTTGGCTTTTATCGTCCCTATAAAACCTACAATGGTGGAGTTGCCCCCGAAGCATGGCATTTAAGTTATGCCCCAATCTCTAAGTCAATCATTAATCAACTAGAACTGAGTCAACTCGCCAATCAACTCGCCAGTGTCAATATTGGTGGAAAGCAAACTATCTTAAGGCACTTAGACAAGCTATTTGAGCGTTATACATTAAATGGAATAATACAATGAATATATGGCTGATAGTGACCTTGTTGATTGCATTAGGCTTGGTTGTAGGCAATATTTTATTACTGAAAATGAGTGCTAAAATGACATTCGAAAAAACCAAAGCAAAACCAGAAGATGAAATTCTAGATTCCAAACCTATTGATAAAAAGCAAACCAAAATAAAAGAACCAGAAGATACAAACAAGCCTTAATTGGAGTACTGAGCGGTGCGGATAACTCTTCTTGCCAATCGAGATTTAGCCAGCAACATGGCAATAAACTTATTACTTCAACAACTCCCTGAACATCATTATTGTATTTTTCTGTCTGCAAAAGTGGGTAAATTAGACAATGTCCCTGAACCACTGAAAAACTTGGCCTTTATCGAGCAAACCTTGTTTAATCAAATTGTTTTTCCAGTGCTTGCAAGCCAACAACACTGCAAAGCCAAGATTTCAACGCCACCAGCTCGACAATCAAGCCGATTTAAGAGTTTTCAACAAATGGCTCATGACTCAGTGCCGGTCAGTGATATTAAAGACATTAATAGCCTGGCAGGAATTCAACGCATTGCTGAGCAAAAACCTGAACTGATCATTTCAATTCGATTTGGTCAAATATTAAAAGATCCCATAATCAGCATTCCTAGCTTAGGTGTGATAAATCTTCATTCGGGTAAATTACCGGATTATAGAGGGGTAATGGCCACATTTTGGGCAATGTTAGATAACAAAGAGGAAATAGGCACAAGCTTACATTTTATAGATTCATGCCAGATAGACGCAGGTAAAATCATTTCTTCGACTCAACAAAAAGTGAATTATAGTCAGTCTTATTTACTCAACGTTTTAGCCTTATATCCACAAGGTGTGAATAACATTGTATCTGCGGTCAACAGATTGAACCGCGGCGAGACGTTGGACACAAGAAGTATGGATCTCGCGTCGGGTAACTACTATAGTTTTCCAGACTCAACAACCCTTAATCAGTTTATTGAACAAGGAAAACAACTCATTAACTATGATGAAATCCCTTCAATCATTGAAAAATATCTGTAGTGCCGCTCAACTAAATTAAGTGAATAACATTTTACTTTTGAACATTGCAAATCTTGCCTACCAGAAAACGCTTAAACGTCACCAAGGTTAAAAAGGCGTCCCTAAGTTATGCCCTTTACTCATATACAAATCATCATATTTTAAGCCACCATTTCCATAAGGTTGCTTTTTAGGACCGGTATTACAGTTCATTAAAAAATGCGTTAAAGGCAACTCCCGTTGCATTCGGAAGGTGGCATCACTATACACTTTTTGCTGTTGAGGGAACTCATCTCCGCCCTTTACATAAACATCGTAGCTTTGACCGCCATCGCGGCTTTCACTGTTATCAACCACATACCATATTTCATACCATACTCCGGGCACTAGAGGTTTGGCGTCTTTTCCTGTGCTGTTATTTTGAATATTAGCGTATCCGTCCTGTGTCTTAACCATTAAGGCACCAGTATTTTTATGGCCGTTTGATTCTGTTTTATCGGTTACCCTCAAGGTAGCTTCAAATGCATTGTAATCGTTTAACTCAATACCTTCTGGAGTCATATTGCTAATACCAAATGCGTGGTTATTGGGGAAGGACTCCACATTTATGCGGGTATAAAACGTATAGGTTTCCCCCACTTTGACCGTTTGGGGAAGAACAGCATAAGTTAACGCCTTTCGATTGCCAACGATTCCCTCAGCCGCCGGTTTTTTAATTAAATAAAAATTGCTTTTACTGGCAAAGTCTTCCTTACGGCGTTCGCTAATTTGTGGGGAATGAATTTTTGGTGAAGTGTCGTTTTTGGTATCCGCTTTAGTCCATTTTTCTAAACTGTTGGCCGCTTCAAAGTTATCTATCAGTATCCAATCTGTCGCCCGAGCCTTATTTGCAGTAAAAATACTTAACGTCACTGACAAAATGAGTAAACTAAATTTAAGCACACTCATGAATTCACCTGCAAAACTAACTGGATATGATGTTTTTTTAAGAATCATTATAGAAACCTCATGGATAAGATCACTTTAAACGATGCACCAACTAGTGGACTCTTTGCAACGTTAACCGATTCTTTGACTATAACGCAAAATCATTTTATTTTGTTAGTAAACCAATGCCACTGCTTTCATCGCAACATGATATTGCACATCGAATAAAAGCAGTGTTGTTAAGCAAATTTCAGCGCTACATGAAAATCAATCTAAATTCCATGCTAGCTGAAATTCAATATTTTATTAAAAGGTTAAAACATACATTTGGCTTGTATCAAACTTACCTTTCAATCCATCTAAGTATATTGATTGGATTGCATTTACTCCAACTATGTTAGTAGTGCTCAACAAAGGCTCCATATGTTTCGAAAATCCCCCCCAAGCCTCCGCGTAGCGCAGCATAAACCCTTTCCCACCCCACTCTTTCATGCGTTTATTGACTTGCGTTGGCGCAAAAAAGAACTCTCCATGCAACTCGCCGGCGTAAGACTTTGCTTGTGATTCAACATCGGTAACACCAATATAAATCATCTTTTGCAAACTAGCGGCTAAATGAGCTTGAATATCCAATAGCAATGGTTTGTTTCCAGAAAAGTCTAATACGATAGTTTGCGCATTTTTATCTAGCGAGGAAAATTCTTGGTAATCGAGTACCTGATCGTAACAAGACGTCTTTTCGGTAAATGCTTTGTTGTTTGCAGATGTAAGACCCACAACTTTGTAATTTAATCCGCGATTCTTACAATGATGCTTCAAAAGATAAGCAGCTCCGTATGCAGTTTTACTGGATGCACTAGTTAACACAATGGTCGCAGTATCAGAGGTTGCAATTTCGCCGACAAAATCATCCAACACAAAAGACGTCATGAATAATGGACGAAAGTTGAGTTGCCAATCTTCTTTATTAGGGTCATACGCTGGATCTGCATTGCAACGCACATATTGGTCGTAAACGCTGGAAATACTTTTGCGTAAAGGGCTAACATCGTAAAAATCATTGGATGTTACTTTTCCTGCGGTAATCACTAAATGCGTAGCAAAAGGTAAATACCCAAAAACTTTTTCTCCGACAACGAGATCTGGACTATTTGAATACTCGACTGTAGCGAAGCCCCATATGGGCATAATACCAAAGCCATCCTGCGCTGGGAAAAATCCCCAATACCCCATTTTTTCACCAAATAACGCATAAGTAATGTTGTTGGCCGAAAAGCCAAAAGAATCAACTTTAAGAACCACTTCGTTCGTTTCTAACGAATCTGTATCAATTGAACTACTTACAACATCGAGTTTACTGAGATCGGATTTATTGGTTTGGATCTGTTGAAGATTGAAGACTGACATTTAGCATTCCCCTAACATTTGAAGTTATTATTAACGTTAATAATAACGCTAAGCTGCTAACAGATTTATCATCCTTTTGAATAGAAGAGAATAACACCCCAAAATATTTAAATCATTTAGCATAATGAGCTACCAAGCATCTAAATTGTCAAAAGATTGATGCACTAGAGGGACAAACCAACTTTCAAATAACTTCACCTTTTGCCACTCGAAATTCTGCGCAGGCGCGACCAAATACAAGGAGTACGGACTAGGGTAACTAAATTCTAGCAAAGCCAATAATGAACCGTTTTGTAAGTGATCTGCAACTAAACTTTTGTTCACCAGTGTAAACCCACGCCCAGCCACTGCATTTTCAATTAACAGAACTGAATTGCTTGCACGAATTGACGGTGTTAACCCATGTATGTCCACTGCATAGGTTTGACATAAGGTTTCAAAAACAGTCGCCACATCCGGACTAGTATCTTCAATCCAAGGCAATTGAAATACCACGTTCGGGTTATTTATTTGCTGTTGCGCAATAACGTCGGGGCTTGCCACTAGAATAAGTTGATCGTTAACTAGTTTCTTCTCAGCGAGGCCTTTATATCCGCCCTGCCCCATTCGTATGGCTAAATCAATATCGCCGCGATTAAAGTCGACTAAATCATTACTTGGCGCTAATTGAACCATCAGCTCAGGATGTAATTTTTGAAACTGGAGTAATCGCGGTAATAACCAAAGTGAAGTAAAAGAGTGAATGGTGGAAATTCTCAATATATTAGGGTTTGCATCGCCTGAAATGACTTTTAAGCCTGTTTTGAACTGGGAAAACCCTTGTTGAACATAGGGAAGTAATAATTCACCGGCATGAGTCAACTGAGTTTGTCGATTCGAACGTTCAAACAACCTTTGCTCCAAAAAGCTTTCCAGTAACTTTATCTGCTGACTGACTGCTGCCTGGGTTACAAATAATTTTTCCGCGGCTAATTTAAAACTTGATAACTCTGCCGCCACCATAAAAAAATGCAGAGATTTAAGTGGTGGAAGATTTTCTCGCATAATTAGGGACTTCCTTTCAACTCAAACTCAATTAAGTTTTTCTTAATCATAGTTAATTTTTAATCGTTTGTTCAAGTTGTATTTCAACACTAATCTAACCTTGAAACATCCACTAAAAAAAGGAATCAACATGAAAAACTTAATCTTAATAACTCTAGTTCTATTGAGTTTAAATCTAAATGCGAAAAATAGCGAACAACTAGAAACTAAGTATTCAAACCAAGGATACCCTTACAAAATGTTAATTGACCGCTCAGATTCAATAAAGATTTTATTTACTGAAAAAAGTGAAAGCGTTCGTTGTGCAGTGCGCTTTAATCAAGGTGATATAGAGCAACAAACAACTTATTTAGATGTGAATAAAACAGATTTTAAAAAACAGCCGTTAGTTAGCTGTTTACCAAGGTTCCAAGCCAAAGCTTGGTTGAAACGAACTTTCGAGTGATTAATAGATTTTATACTGATAGCAAAATCACTAAATATAAATATCTAAGTGCTTTCTTCCCTGTTCATCTACGGATGGAAGTTCAGGGTCTACGGCCTCTTGATCTTTTGCCTGCTTTTCAGCTTTTTGTTCCTTTTGGCTTTTTTTATCCGACTTGCTTTCTTCTTTATCATCAGAAGATTTTTTAAAATACTTTTCCCGCGCGTCTCTCTCCTCGGTGTTCAGCTCCTTTTCTTCGTCATTCAATTCACGAAGTTTCGCCTCTTTTTCGACTTGTTTAACTTTGAGCTCATCTTTTTCAATGGCCACTTTACCTTCACGGGGTAAAACAGAAAAAATCAAATCACTCGTCATAGGATTTACTCACTCTATTTTCAACTGAAAATGAATTTTGTAGGTATATACCCACAAACCATGCATTTGCGCATTTATTTAGCTATCGTATTGATTTTGACTTACTTTAACACTTTTCGTTCAATATTTGAGCTAGATTGCGAAATTGCATGATGCTAATGCCTTTTAGTTTTAACTAATACAATCTTAAATTATCACTTTTAGGTGTTTGTACTTGCATTATCTTTGTGGTTTGGATAATGTTCTGCGCATCAACACGAGAAACCAAAGCGAACAAGAGAAGCATATGATTTTTTTCACCAATAAAGCACGTCTAAACTGGCATCATCATCATATAGCATAACCTTTCAGGTTCGTGCTGGAAGGTTAATTGTCCTTCCAGTGGTACAGAATTTTTCTAAACCCCCGGAAGGAAACTTCTGGGGGTTTTTCGTTGTTATGGCAACGATTTGAAATTTAACTTTATATTGAGGCAACAACATGAGCGAGAGCAAACGACTACGTATAGCGGTTCAAAAGAAAGGGCGATTAAGTGATGAAAGTATTGGATTGCTTAAAGCTATTGGCATTAAATTACAAATACGTGATCGCCTTTTAATCGCTCATTCTACCAATCAACCGATTGATCTATTATTGGTGCGTGATGACGATATCCCAGGTTTGGTTATGGATGGCGTGGTCGATTTAGGCTTTATTGGCGAAAATGAACTTGAAGAAAAAATGCTAGAGCGCCAACAATCAGGTAAACCTCACGAATTTAAAACCTTACGTCGTTTAGATTACGGTGGTTGCCAATTATCCATTGCCGTTCCTACCGAATTTGATTATCAGGGGTTAGAGTCCATTAACGGTTTAAAAGTAGCAACGACTTATCCTTTTCTTTTAGAGCGGTTCTTCAAAAACAATAACATTGATGCTCAGTCAGTTATGTTAACCGGCTCTGTGGAAGTTGCCCCCCGAGCAGGTGTAGCAGATGCGATTTGTGATCTAGTATCCACAGGCGCAACACTGGAAGCAAACGGTTTACGTGAAGAAGCGGTAATTTTCAAATCTAAGGCTGTGTTAATTCAACGTGCTGGCGAACTAACAGATGATAAACAAGCGTTAATTAATCGTCTGTTACCTCGAGTCGATGGCGTTATGCAGGCCAAAGAAAGCAAATATATTATGTTGCATGCGCCTAAGGCTTATTTAGAGCAAGTGAAAAGCTTGTTACCGGGCGCTGAAAACCCAACGGTTTTGCCGTTAGCAAACAATGACGATACGGTTGCAATTCACGTGGTTAGTTCAGAGACACTTTTCTGGGAAACGATGGAAAAGCTGAAGTCACTCGGTTGCAGCTCAATATTAGTTATGCCAATCGAAAAAATGATGGGCTAAACATATGACCACGCAGATTCAAAACTGGGCAAATTTGTCAGATTCTCAAAAACAAAATATTTTGAGTCGCCCAGCTCAGGCTGACAACGAAAAATTGACTAAAATTGTTAGTGATATTTTACAGCAGGTAAAAGAGCGCGGTGATGACGCTGTCCGAGAATTAACCGAGCAGTTTGATGGCATTCGATTAACGAAATTGCGTCTGAGCAATGAAAGCCTAATCAATGCCGCGAACGAGATCAGCGATAACGTGCGAACTGCCATCGATTTAGCATATGCAAATATCAAGGCGTTTCATCAAGCTCAGTTTCCTACTGATGTAAAAATAGAAACTCAGCCAGGCGTGCTGTGTGAGCTTAAACATTCAGCCATTGATTCGGTTGGTTTATATATTCCCGGTGGGAGCGCACCATTGCCATCAACAGTGCTTATGTTAGGCGCCACGGCTCAAGTTGCCGGTTGTGAACGCAAAGTGTTATGCACTCCTCCCGATGCGAAAGGCAATATTGCCGCAGAAATTCGCTATGCAGCACAACTGTGCGGCATTGATGAGATATATTTAATTGGTGGTGCCCAGGCGGTCGCAGCTATGGCATTTGGCACTGATTCTATCACTAAAGTGGATAAAATCTTCGGCCCCGGCAATAGTTTTGTTACCGAGGCTAAACAACAAGTTAGTACTAAATCAGATGGTGCTGCTATTGATATGCCTGCCGGTCCTTCTGAAGTTTTAGTGATTGCAGATGAATCAGCGGACCCAAACTTTGTTGCCTCAGATTTGCTTTCGCAAGCAGAACATGGTGCTGACTCGCAAGCGGTTTTGGTAAGCAATAGCCAAACATTGATAGAAGCGGTGCAATTAGCCGTAGAAAAACAATTGCAGCAGTTATCTCGCAAGGAAATTGCCGCAAAAGCGATGCAACATGGGCGATATATATTAACCTCTGACGTTAACGAATCAATTTTGGTCAGCAATCAATATGCACCTGAGCACTTAATTGTACAGGTCGAAAACGCTCGGGATTTATTACCGAAGCTAAAATATGCCGGTTCTATTTTTATCGGTAAGTGGTCTCCTGAATCTGCAGGCGATTACGCTAGTGGGACGAATCACGTATTACCCACTTACGGATACTCTAGAAATTACTCAAGCTTAGGTTTGGCAGATTTCATGCGTCGTTACACGGTTCAAGAACTCAGTTACCAAGGGCTTTCCAATATTGGTAATGCAATTATGGACCTTGCCGAAGCAGAGGGGCTTGATGCCCATAAACGTGCGGTTTCAATTCGTTTAAATGGAGATAGCGTATGAGCAATTTAGTCGAAAAGCTACTCTGCGATAACGTAAGAAGCTTGAAACCTTATGAATCTGCGCGCCGGTTATTTGCAGCAGGTTCGGGGGAAGTTCAACAAACGTGGCTAAATGCTAACGAATCCCCCTTTGCAAACAATTACGATGTCGATAGTGAACGCTTTAATCGATACCCAGATTGCCAACCCACCAGCGTTATTAATTCCTATACAGCGTATTCAAAAGTGGCGGCAGAAAACACCTTGGTTAGCCGAGGTGCCGATGAGGGTATTGAATTGCTAATTAGAGCCTTCTGTACCCCTGCAAAAGACGCCATTTTAATTTGTCCTCCAACCTACGGTATGTATGCAATCAGCGCAGAAACATTTAATGTAGGCGTGCACAAAGCACCACTAAACGATGATTTTAGTTTGGACGTAGAAAGTATTTGCGCACACAAAGACAAAGTAAAATTAGTCTTTATTTGTTCACCTAACAACCCTACGGGGACGAGTGTTGATTCAGCACAATTACAGCAAGTTGTTGAACATTTTGCAGATTCAGCCTTAGTGGTGGTAGATGAAGCTTATATTGAATTTGATTGGCACAGCACTTGGGCAAACAAGCTAGCTACTTATCCAAACTTGGTAATCTTGCGAACGCTCTCAAAAGCCTTTGCGCTAGCCGGTATACGATGTGGCTTTACCTTAGCGGCTCCAGCGGTGATACAAGCATTATTAAAAGTCATTGCCCCCTACCCGATTCCAGAACCTGTCGCGCAGATTGCTAAACAAGCGTTACAGACACCAGGTATCGACAGAATGAAGCTGCAGGTAAGTGAATTAAATGCGCAAAGAGCGTTACTTAAAGAACGTTTGATGAGCATTCCAAGTGTTGAATTAGTTGGCGACGATAAAGCGAATTTCATTTTGTTCCGATGCGAACAAAAACAAGAACTTATGCAGTATTTAGTTGATAATCACACTTTAATTCGTGACCAATCAAAACAAATAAATCTACAAAACTGTCTGCGCATAACCGTTGGCACAGCTGAGCAAAATCAACAGCTAATGGATTTAATCTTTTCATTTTTCAAAAAACAGGAATCGGCACAATGAGCGCCCTACCGATTTTATTTATAGACAGAGACGGCACATTAGTAGAAGAACCCCCTATTGATAAGCAACTCGATCGTTTAGACAAATTAGTTTTCGAGCCGAATGTAATACCTGTGCTGTTGAAACTACAACATGCTGGTTATCGTTTAGTCATGGTTTCAAATCAAGATGGTTTAGGAACTGATTCGTTCCCACAAGCAGATTTTGATGCTCCTCATAATATGATGATGGATATTTTTTCTTCACAAGGTGTGATTTTTGATGATGTGTTAATTTGTCCGCACTTTGAAGAGCAACAATGTAGTTGTCGTAAACCCAAACTTGGTTTAGTAAAAGACTATCTGCAGCAGGGTAAAGTCGATTTTAGTCGCTCTTTGGTCATTGGTGACCGACAAACTGATATTGGCTTAGCTGATAACATGGGTTTAAAGTCTCAGTTGTATAACCGCGTATCAAATAATTGGTTGGCAATTGAAAAAAGTATTTTAAGCTCAAGCAGAACAGCGACTGTGACGCGAAATACATCGGAAACGCAAATTAGCGTATTTGTTGATTTAGATAGCACGGCCAAGTCTACTATCGATACCGGATTAGGCTTTTTTGATCATATGCTCGATCAAATATCGACTCACGGTGGTTTTGAATTACGTTTATCAGTCAATGGCGATTTGCACATTGATGATCATCATAGTGTTGAAGATACGGCGTTAGCCTTAGGTGAAGCAATTAAGAAAGCGCTAGGCGACAAACGCGGCATCGGTCGTTTTGGTTTTGCGCTACCTATGGATGAATGTCGTGCTGAATGTATCATGGATATTTCTAATCGACCTCACTTGAAGTTTGAAGCCGAGTTCAGTCGCGATACAGTTGGTGAAATGGCAACTGAAATGGTGCCACATTTTTTCTATTCCATAGCCCAAGCAATGGGATTATCTCTGCATTTATCCACCACAGAAGGTAATGCTCATCATCAAGTAGAAAGCCTGTTTAAAGTGTTCGGGCGAGCATTGCGTCAAGCGATTACCAAACAAGGTGATATGCTACCCAGTAGTAAGGGAGCATTATAAGCATGTCAGTGGCAAGTTCTTCACAAAACACCGTTATTATTAATACTGGGTGTGCAAATATCTCTTCGGTAAAATTTGCACTGCAAAGGTTGACGCAAAATGTAACAGTATCGGATGATCCAGCTATTATCGGTGCTGCAGACAAACTTATTTTGCCTGGTGTTGGTAGTGCTAATGCAGCGATGGAAAGCATTGCAAACAAGCAACTCGCTAGTTGCATTCAATCTCTGACTCAACCTGTTTTGGGGGTTTGTTTAGGGATGCAATTAATGGTTACCGATTCCCAGGAAAAAGCCCATCAAAGCGACCTTGGAAATACCCCTTGCTTAAATTTAATACCTGGGCAAGTAAAACGCATGCAAGTAGGTGATTTACGCTTACCTCATATGGGTTGGAATACGGTGGACGCAGTTGAACAAAACTCAATATTTAAAGGAATTCCGCAAGGAACTTATTTTTATTTTGTACACAGCTTTGCGGTAGATGTTTACTCCCATACTTTGGCTGCTAGCCAATACGGAATGCCTTTTTCTGCGGCAATACATAGAGACAACTTTTATGGTGTGCAATTCCACCCAGAACGTTCTGGAGATGCCGGAGCTACCCTACTGGAGAACTTTTTAAACTTATGATTATTCCAGCAATAGATTTAATTGACGGTGCGGTTGTGCGTTTATATCAAGGCGATTACGATCAAAAAACCCAATACAAACTTGATCCTGTTGACGTTGTTCATAGCTACGCTGATCAAGGGGCAAAATGGTTGCATATTGTCGATTTAACTGGCGCAAAAGATACAAGCAAACGTCAACTCGAATTAATCAAGCGTATGGTTGATACTCAACGTATGCAGTTTCAAGCCGGTGGTGGTATTCGTTCTGAAGCGGATGTTGCGCAACTGCTGGAAATTGGAGTTAAACGCATTGTAATTGGCTCATTAGCAGTTAAACAACCAGCAGTAGTTAAACAGTGGGTGACTAAATATGGACCAGAAGCCATTGTTTTAGCATTAGACGTCAATATCGATGAAAACGGCAATAAATTTATTGCCACCCACGGTTGGCAAGAAAGCTCTGGAGTTGCACTAGAAGGGTTGCTAGATGACTTTTTAAGTGTCGGAGCCAAACATGTGTTGTGCACTGACATCAGTCGAGACGGCACCCTACAAGGGGCCAATCACCAGTTATATACAGAAATGAAACAGCGTTTCCCAAATGTAATTTGGCAGGCTTCTGGTGGTATAGGTTCATTGGCAGACATTGAAGCATTAAAACCTAGTCATGTTGATGGTGTGATCTTAGGGCGAGCGCTTTTAGAAGGTAAGTTTACCCTTAAGGAGGCTATCCAATGTTGGCAAGGAGAATAATTCCCTGTTTAGATGTCCGAGATGGCAAAGTAGTCAAAGGTGTTAAGTTTCGCAATCACGAAATAATTGGTGACATAGTGCCATTAGCTGAGCAGTACGCACAGCAAGGTGCCGATGAGTTAGTATTTTATGATATTACCGCATCCAGTGACCAACGAGTTGTCGATAAAAGTTGGGTAAGCCGAATAGCACAAGTAATAGACATTCCGTTTTGCGTGGCTGGAGGCATCAAATCAGTAGAAGATGCGGGACGTATTTTAGAAATGGGAGCGGATAAAATATCTGTCAACTCCCCCGCTCTAGCCGATCCAGAATTGATCACACGATTACATGATACCTATGGTCAGCAATGTGTTGTTATCGGTATTGACAGTTACTTCAATGAACAAAGCCAACAATACGAAGTTTATCAATTTACCGGTGACGAAAAGCGCACGCAAAATACTGGACGCTTAACAGCTGACTGGGTAGAAGAAGTGCAACAACGCGGCGCAGGTGAAATTGTGCTTAACTGTATGAATCAAGATGGTGTTCGTCAAGGATATGATATCGCGCAATTAAGCCTTGTGCGTAAGGTCTGTAAAGTGCCATTAATTGCCTCTGGCGGTGCAGGTGAAAAACACCATTTTTACGATGTTTTCAAACAAGCCGATGTTGATGGTGCTTTAGCTGCCTCAGTTTTCCATAAAGGCATTATCCCAATTCCAGAATTAAAAGACTTTTTACGTGCACAAGGCGTGGTCATTCGCGAAGATTTTGTGCAAATGACACCCTAGCAGCGCAACTGAAAAAACAGAGAACTCGATGATTATCAATCAACAAACAATAGACCAGTTAAGCTGGGATAAAATGCAAGGTTTAATCCCATGCATTGTGCAAAACGCAGTAAGTGGCAAAGTATTAATGCAAGGTTATATGGACCAAGCGGCGGTGATGACAACTTTAGATAGTGGTCACGTCACATTTTTTAGTCGCTCAAAACAGCGCTTATGGACCAAGGGGGAAACTTCCGGCCATACTTTGGACTTAGTAGAATTAACTGCTGATTGTGACAAAGATTCAATCCTCGCTTTGGTAACACCAAACGGGCCCACGTGTCATTTAGGTACAGAATCTTGCTGGGCATCCAGCGAAAGTGCAGACTTTACCTTCATTGCCGAACTTGAAACCATCTTGGCGGCAAGAAAAACAGCCGATCCCGAGTCCAGTTATACTGCGAGCTTGTACAACAAAGGCATTAAACGTATTGCCCAGAAAGTTGGCGAAGAAGGCGTTGAAACAGCCCTAGCTGCAACAGTCAAAGATTTGCAAGAATTGAAAAATGAATCCGCAGACTTACTCTATCATTTAATTGTTTTATTACATGCTTCGGATCTGTCATTGAGCGATGTGGTTGACATCTTGAAGTCTCGCCACAACAAAAAATAAGTATAGTGTATGGCTTGGCATCACATTGCCAAGCCAAACACAGTTTTATCTCTACATATCCCGCGTTTCTGCCGCCAAATCTCGCGTCTTTAAAGTTCAAGTTATTTTATCTACTTGTTGTTAGAATAATCTCCTAACAGCTTTGAGTTTCATCCAAATGAAAGGACGACTAAATCATGCAAACTTCTCGTGCCACTTTGATATTTAGTGCTGCTTTAATCATTAGTAGCGCAATTTTAGGCTATTTCTTAGAACAATCTGTTGAGCGCTTTCGAGCCTTCGAACGTACTATCACAGTAAAAGGCTTATCAGAACATGAAGTACCTGCCGACACTGCCATTTGGCCTATTCAATATAGTGTGATCAGTGATGATCTAGCGGATTTGTACAAGCAACTCGAAATTCAACAAAGCATCGTTGAGCAGTTTTTATTAGAAAATAATTTTTCAGAAGAAGAGATAAGCGCATCAACTCCCACGATTAATGACAAAAAAGCGCAAAACTACGGAAGCTACAATCCCAATGATACTCGCTTTACTGCAAACCAAACATTCACTGTGTACAGTGAAAAGATTGACACTGTGCTGCAAGCACAAACCAAGTTATTAGAGTTAGGTAAACGAGGCCTAGTGCTTAATGGCAATAGTTATGAAAACCAAACTCAGTTTTTGTATTCGGGATTAAATCAAATAAAGCCTAATATGATTGAGGATGCCACTCAAAAAGCCCGTGAAGTAGCCGAAAAATTTGCGGCTGACAGCAATAGCCAATTAGGAAAAATAAAGCAAGCCAGACAAGGTCAGTTTAGTATTTCCGATAGGGACAGTAATACACCACATATTAAACAAGTAAGGGTGGTTTCCACCATTGAGTATTACTTAATAGATTAATGCCAATTTAATTGTTTTCGTCAAATCTAATAAGGGGTATTCACAATGCGCACAATTGGTTTAATCGGCGGTATGAGCTGGGAATCAACTGTAAGTTATTACCAAGTGATTAATCGACAAGTAAAATTGCGTTTAGGTGGTTTTCATTCTGCAAAACTCATCCTGCACAATGTTGATTTTGCACAAATTGAACGCTTACAACATCTGCAAAAGTGGCAAGAATTGGCTGAACTTCTAGCCGATGCAGCTCGTGGACTTGAACTGGCGGGGGCTGAATGTGTAGTGATTTGTACCAATACTATGCATAAAGTCGCTGATAAGGTTGAACAAGCGACAAAACTCCCGCTTATACATATTGCCGACGCAACGGCGAAAGAGTTGGTCTCAGACAAGATCCAAAAAGTAGGATTATTGGGTACACGCTTTACGATGGAACAAGATTTTTATCGCCAAAGAATACAAGACAAATTCGCAATCGAGGTATTAATCCCTGAACAATCAGATAGAGATTTTGTGCATCAAGTCATTTACGATGAACTATGCTTGGGAAAAATTAACTCATCGTCACGAAAAAACTACCTTAATATTATACAAAAGATGTATCAACAAGGTGCACAAGCAATTATTCTAGGTTGCACTGAGATTGCGCTTTTAATCAATCAAAATGATACTGACATTCCGCTCTACAACACCACGGATATTCATGCTTTAGCTGCTGTGGATTTTTCCTTAAATAATTAGCTTTTGCCATCTAACTAGTCACATTTAACTCGCTACTTTTACGACATAAATATTTACATACTAAGTTTGAACTATGAAATTCACGGTTATCTAATAAGACAATCAGTAGTATTACAACGGACTATCACTTAGGAATATGATGATGATAAAACAAAAGTTAGTGGGTGTATGTAAGCAGAATTGGGGATTCTTACTGTTTATTTTTCTCATGTTTGCATCACGAAGTAGTTTAGCCGATTGGTATCATGTGCCTTCTGGTTCGATGTTACCCACCATCGAAGTAGGTGATCGCATTTTAGTTAACAAAATGGCCTATCGCATAGAATTACCCTTTACAGATATCCCTTTAATTCAAACAGGCGCACCAGAACGAGGGGATATAGTAACTTTTAACTCGAAAGTTGCACAAGAAAGACTGGTAAAACGCATTGTAGGAATACCCGGAGATCATATTTCAATGGTCAATAACCAATTAATAATTAACGGCCGAATATTAGCCTATACAAGTCAACAACAACGGGATTTTTATCAAGAAGATCTATTGGGCAAAAAACATTTGGTGCAATTTGTAGCCGTTCCTCACAGTAAAGACAATTTTAACAATATTGAAATTCCAGTGGGGTACTATTTTGTGATGGGTGACAACCGTAATAACAGTGTTGACTCCCGTTATATTGGCTTAGTTAGTGAACAGGAATTACAAGGTAAAGCCACAAAAGTGATCGCCTCTTTTGATAAAGATAATTATTATCTACCCAAAACAAACAGAAATTTATTAAATTTAAATTAATATAAATCAATGAGTTATAAATTATTTTTATTTTTTTAAATTTTTTTCATTGAAAATCTATTCCTCCACCACATATTTATATTGTCGACGCCGAAAGGGTCGACAAATAAAAACGCCGCCGAATACTCGGGGCACAATTTGAAAATTTAAACATATTGCTTAATAGCGAGGATATGACTATGCGTAACATCGACTTATCACCACTTTATCGTTCTTTTATTGGTTTTGATCACTTAGCATCTATGATTGATGCCGCTTCACAAAGTGAAAAACAAACAACCTACCCTCCATACAATATCGAGTTGTTAGAAGAAGACAAGTATCGAATTACTATGGCAGTGGCAGGATTTTCCCAAGAAAATATAGCCATTGAGACTCAGGAAAATACCTTGAAAGTCTCTGGTACGCTGCCAGGAAAAGAAAGCGATCGTAAGTTCCTTCACAAAGGTATTTCCGAGCGAAATTTCGAAAGAAAATTTCAACTTGGAGATCACGTGAAAGTATTAACAGCGGATATGCAAAATGGTCTGCTGCATATAGAACTCGAACGCGTGATTCCTGAAGCGAAAAAGCCTAGAAAAATTGAAATAGGTAGCAAAACTAACAACTATATAGAAAATAAACCTGAATAGTTAGTTACTATTGATAATTTAAAACGGCGTCCTGGGACGCCGTTTTTTGTGTTCTTCACCAATAAAAACCTGATGACTTTTGTATCAATTAATATAACGTCAGGATATTCAGTACTGACGCACCAACAAGTGATGCAAACGTCATTAACATGCCCCACAAACGTTGCCAACTAACGCCAGTGTGATGACGCAATCCGTAGGCATGAATTATTCGACCTAGTAATAATAATGAACCTATTGCATGAAGAATAAGATGATTACCTTGATTAAGCTCTGCCACCAACAATAAAACAAGTATTAAAGGTACATATTCAGCAAAGTTACCATGAGCTCTGATGATACCTAGGAAATGGCTATCACCACCATCACCTAAACTTACTTTGCGACCTCGCCGCTGTTTTATTACTAAGATAGAAAGATAAAAGAAAGTTATCCCTAAAAGACCAGCGTAAAAAGCTGTTATCGGTGTGCTCATATCGCATCCTAAATTAAAAAGCCCACAATATTGTGGGCTTTAGTCTAAACTATTTGCATAGAGTTTCCAGTGCGGGATTACCCTAACTTTTCAGCTAACTGGCTACTTACCGTTTCAACTGCTTGGGTACCATCGATTTTAATGTATTCACAGTTGCCCGCCAGGGCTTCAGTTGAATAATAATCAATTAACGGTTTAGTCTGTTCATGATAAACAGTCAAACGTTTACGTACAGTTTGCTCTTCATCATCAGGTCGTATAACGAGTTCTTCACCCGTCACATCGTCCTTACCTTCGGTTTTTGGCGGATTATATGAAACATGATAAACACGGCCTGAACCAGGGTGAACACGTCGACCAGCCATTCTTTCGACGATTACATCATCAGCTACATCAAATTCGATACAAAAATCGACTTTAATACCTGCTTGCTTCATGGCATCGGCTTGCGGAATAGTGCGAGGAAAGCCGTCCAATAAAAAGCCGCGTTCGCAATCCGGTTGGGTAATACGTTCCTTTACTAACCCTATTATCAGTTCATCGGAAACAAGTTTCCCTTCATCCATGACTTTTTTTGCAGCAAGACCAAGCTCGGTACCTGCTTTTATAGCTGCTCTGAGCATATCGCCTGTAGAGATCTGTGGAATCCCATACTTACCCATTAGAAACTGGGCTTGTGTGCCTTTGCCAGCACCAGGCGCGCCTAGTAGAATAATGCGCATGCCGTGTCCTCTCATAGTTAAAATTCAATCCAACCGCAACTTTACACATTCATTTGCTGGTATACAAGAATATCAAAGCAGACTCCCCCTAAAGTCTTATAAAAATTAGATATAAGTATGTAAATTTTTCAATTGCTTCTAGTTCCGGGAGCTAAATGGTTGAATTTTAACCTTTTGCTTCAATTAGTTTGAGCCAATGCGGCAATACACCAATTTGCGCAATAGTCAGTTTAATACAAACGAGGATTGGCACTGCTAGTAACACGCCTAGGATCCCCCATAACCACCCCAACATCAGTAACCATAGAATAATAACCAAGGGATTTACTTGCATATTACGTCCTAAAATCGCCGGAGTAATAAATTGTGACTCAACAATATTCAAAATTAAAAACACAGCACTTGGCATTAAAGCAATTAACTCAAAGCCAAATTGCACGGTACCAGCCAAGCACAAAATAATCAGACTGATGAGAGAGCCTATATAAGGTACAAAATTGAGCAAAGCCACTAAGGAGCCCCACAGCAATGCATCTTGAACGCCTAAAAAATGTAGGGTAGCGGCGGTAGATAATCCTAACGCAGAGTTGATGATACTAATCGTCACTATATACTTCGATAACGTTTGTTGAATTTTAGTCACTAAAAACACGGTTCGTTTTTTGTTTTTAACAATTGGGAAATCTTCTATAAAAACGGTAAACAAAGACGGTCCAAAAATGAGTAAAAATAAAATCAATATAAGACTTGCCAGAAGCTGACCGATAAACGTTGGTGTCGCTCCTAAAACAGACAGCAACATCTCAATACTGCCTTGTTTAATATGTTCTTTAACTACATTTTGTTCAGGGTTTGGAGTGGGTTCAGTTGTTTCTTCTTCAAACCAGTCAAAAAAACTAAAACCACTCTTTTCGTTATTTTCATCGACTTGTTTTTTAGCAAGGGTTTCGTGTTTTGAAAACGCTTCACTCATACTGTCAATCTGTTCACTCAATTGAACAGAAAGCTTTGGAACTAACTGTGCCCATTTTTGTGCAGGTTCAGCAAGTTGCGCTCCTAAAAAGCTAAAAGGAGCCACTAACATCACTAGCAGCACAACTGCAGAGATGGGACGCGGAATATGTACTTTTTTAAACAGAGTGACCAAAGGACTCAACAATAACGCTGTTAACACTGTAAAAACCAAAGGGATCAATAAAGATTGCGCAAAATATAGCGTATAAAATACGGCTAATATTAACAGCCAATGCAACGATTTCACCGCCGTTGGTGTTGTTAAATTTGTGCCTCCATCAGGAGCTTGTTGACTACTAGTAATATTGTCAGACACTGTTCAACCTTGGTTATTTTTATTTGTCACTTAGAATAGTGCGGCGAATAGAATTTTACCATCTATTCATTGGCAGCTAATCCCGTGTAATACCTTTCTAATCCTTCAAACATAAAAAATCCGATGAGAAACTCTCACCGGATTTTTCAAACGCTTACTATTCTAGAAAACCAAGCAAACGCATTTAGCTTGCTTGCACTTTATCTAAAATTTACTTGGCTAGATCAATCAATAGCTTATTCAAGTTTTGGACAAAACTCGCAGGGTCTTTAAGACTTCCCTGCTCTGACAACGCAGCTTGATCGTATAACACATCAACCCATTGCCCAAACTGACCTTCATCCTGTAAATCAGCAAGTAATTTCACCAATTGATGCTCGGGATTCAATTCAAAATGATATTTTGCTTCAGGTACAGGTTGTCCCGCAGCCTGCATCAGTTTAATCATTTGCGTAGACATACCCTGCTCATCAGTTACGATACAAGCAGGCGAATCAGTTAGTCGATGAGTAAATTTAACGTCAACGACTTTATCGCCTAGAGCAGTTTTCACGCGTTCTAATACGCCTTCAACTTCTTTTTCAGCTTGCTCTTGTTCTTTTTTGCTTTCTTCATCTTCTAAATCACCAAGATCAAGTGCACCACGTGCTACAGACTGGAATGATTTTTCATTGAATTCAGTTAAATGAGACATCAACCATTCATCAATGCGATCACCCATTAACAGTACTTCAATTCCTTTTTTACGGAAAATCTCTAAGTGTGGGCTAGATTTAGCTGCTTGGTAACTATCTGCAGTAATGAAGTATATTTTTTCCTGACCTTCTTTCATGCGGCCAATATAGTCTTCCAATGATACTGTTTGCGCATCACTGTCATTGTGAGTTGATGCAAAGCGCAGCAAACCAGCAATTTTTTCTTTGTTTGCATGATCTTCTGCAGGGCCTTCTTTTAAGACACTACCAAACTCTTTCCAGAATAACTGATATTTTTCAGCATCATTTTTAGCCAGACGCTCAAGCATTTGCAGAACGCGTTTTGTACAACCTTGACGAATAGCCTGAGTTATTTTGTTATCTTGCAGAATTTCACGAGAAACATTTAGAGGTAAATCGTTTGAATCTAACAAGCCTTTAACGAAACGCAGGTAAACTGGCATAAACTGTTCTGCGTCATCCATAATGAATACACGTTGAACATATAATTTTAAGCCATGATTCTGATCGCGGTTCCACATATCAAACGGCGCTTTTGAAGGAATATACAGTAAACTGGTGTATTCAGTTTTACCTTCAACTTTGTTGTGGGAATGCAGTAAAGGATCGGTGAAATCGTGAGAAACATGTTTATAGAACTCGTTATATTCTTCATCACTTATTTCTGACTTATCTCGAGTCCACAGTGCGCTGGCTTTATTGACGGCTTCCCATTCTCCAGGTTGAGCAGGAATTTTTTCGCCATCAGGGCCTTCAGACTCTGCAACTTCTTCTTTCCACATTTTAACTGGAATACCAATGTGTTCAGAGTACTTAGTAACGATTGAGCGTAGTCGCCAGTCATCCGCATACTCTTTTTCTTCATCGCGCAAATGCAGAATGATTTCCGTCCCGCGATCTGCCTTTTCGATATCTTTAACAGTAAATTCGCCTTCACCGGCAGATTGCCATTCAACACCTTTATCTGCACTGTCACCTGCCGCACGGCTGCGTACAATGACGTTATCAGCAACGATAAAAGCAGAATAGAAACCAACTCCGAATTGACCAATTAGCTGCGAGTCTTTTGACTGGTCTCCAGATAAATTATTAAAGAACTCTTTGGTACCAGATTTGGCGATTGTACCAAGATGTTCAATAACGTCTTCTTTGTTCATTCCAATTCCATTGTCTGAAATTGTAATGGTTCCGGCTTCTTTATCTGCACTGAGCTTAACGCAAAGATCACTGTCATTTTCATATAATGAAGGATCAGAAAGTACTTTAAATCTCAATTTATCTGCAGCATCAGCAGCATTTGAAACCAATTCACGAAGGAATATTTCTTTGTTGGAATAAAGTGAATGAATCATCAATTGAAGTAATTGCTTTACTTCAGTTTGAAAACCATGAGTTTCTTGGTGAGCTGTTTCAGCCATAAACAAATTTCTCCTATAAACCGTTTTGCTTCTAGGCTTAGGAGATAAGGTCGTTTACTTTCTTTTCAAGCAAACAAAACAATTTATTATCAATAATTATTAAAAAATTAGAACGAAGATTTAAAAATTGGATGCTATTTGCGCAATTAAAGTAAACTGTTCAAACGCGGGTGGTGTTAAGTAAAGTGATTAATTTAAATAACTCTTCTGCCGGTAAATGCGTGCATCAAAGTATTACCGTCTACATACTCAAGTTCTCCGCCTACAGGCATTCCATGCGCCAACCGTGTGGCAGAAATTTCATTGGATTTGCACATTTGAGCGATAAAGTGAGCTGTAGCCTCACCTTCCACTGTAGGGTTTGTGGCTAAAATAACCTCTTTAAATTTGTCTGATTTGAGTAAAACTTCAAGCTCATTCAAGCCAATTTCATTAGGTCCAATTCCATCAATAGGTGACAAATGCCCCATTAAAACAAAATAGCGTCCTTTAAACTCTGAGGTTTGCTCAACAGCAAGTACGTCTTGCGGAGACTCAACAATACACAGTTGTCCAGACTCTTCTCGAGCAGGATCACTGCAAATTGAACACAAGCTAGCTTCTGTAAAGGTTCGACAAGACTGACAGTGTTGGATGTGCTCCATCGCATTATGCAGTACTTGACTCAGTTGCAAAGCCCCTTCTCTATTACGCTCTAACAAATGAAACGCCATACGCTGAGCACTCTTCTTACCTACGCCGGGTAAGTGAGTTAATGCGCCTATCAGTTCAGTAATGAGGGGGCTATATTGCATCTATTTCTTCTTAAAACGGCATCTTGAAGCCTAGTGCGGCTAAGATTATGATATGTGATGATGTGTTATATAACGGCACTTTGCGAGACCTTCTTAAGTAAAACTGTAATGATAAGAGCTAATATTTGATATCAATTTGTCCCCTATTTGTCCCTAAGCTAAAATGAAACGATATCAATGAGTGGTATTAGCTCCGTTAGTCTCGTTATTATCAAACCTAGCAAATTGAATAATTTTGTTAGTATTATTAAACTGTTCAACTTGTACACCGAGCTGTATTATCTCACGTACAATATCATCGTAAACCTCAACCATTCCAGAACTTTCAGTAACAGGTTTCTCAACAGTAAATAACGCACGTTCTGGCAAAATTACATGTTTCTTAATTAAAATCTCTACTCGTTTTGCCCAATGAATACCGTGCTCGTAAGCTTTCAATGGAGTATTTTGCTCAAATGCTAACGGTTTTATCACCTTATACCCATCGCCCCCTTCGTATACTAAAGGCATGGGAATGTCTAATACGCCGGCTTTTAATTTTTTCTGCGTATATTTTACTATTAATTCTTTCGCAAAAGTCTGCTTCAGAACTTTTACCATTTGTTGCTCACGATATTCTTCATTAACAAAATCACGTGCGACAAATCGTTGATACAACTTTTGAAGTTCAAGCTCAATTTTACCAGCTTCCCCCATCATGCGACCAATAGCGCTAAAGTGAAGCACGGATTCACGATGTCGTGTGAGTTCTGTAAAATACTCCACTAATTCTTTGCTACGCAAACCATGGGTATCGCAATAATGTTCAACGCGCTCTAATTCCCAGTTGAAAGAATCAATAGCATTTCGATATAGCCGACCATCTATATCGTCAAAAAACTTAGTTACACGCCCAAAACGAGTTGGAGCAAGTCTAAATCGGAACTTGCCTTTTTTGGGATCAATCAACACAATACCAACATTGGCAAACTCTCTGGTTTCAATAAAAGGCATAAAACGCACTACTGCGTATTGATAAACAGCGTTTGTGTGATTGCTCATTTCAGTGCCTCCCAGAAGTCATCATTTTTGAATGCGCTTAATACTACTCTGATCCTGTCAATTTCTCCAAGTACATCTTGTATTTCGTTTAACCATTCGTTAGGGATGTTGTCAATAATCCCATCCAAATCGCCCATTACCTCATTAAATTTTACTTCGTAATACTTTCTATCAAATAAAGGTGTAAACAAATCGCCTTGACCTTTGAAGATAGAACTGGAGACATGAAATTTTTTATGGTCGTCTATACTAAAACCTTGTTCAAACGCTAGATTATGATCAATTACAACTAAAGACTCAGTGACAACATTCCAATACAAGTTAGGATTGCCACCTCGAACAGTCAATGTTCTATCGCCATTGTTAATCCAATAATCAAACATAAATAAGTCGATTAAAACTTGTCTATCAGATTTTTTAACGATACCGATATTCACTTCTTGCAAATTTTCTTTAAATCTAGAAGCGAAGGCTACTCCAGCCCCTAATCCAATCATTAAATCAATATCAAATTCAACTAATTCTTCATCAATATTAGCTAAAGAAAAGTCCGGAATAGCTAAACCAAACCTTTGCCCTAAGTTAGCCGCTATCCATTCATATAAGCAACCTTTAAAAGTTGCACTTTGACGTTTAACTACGTACTTTTTGCTATCATCACCCAAGCAAAGCCAAGGCTCAGTTTTACCTTGACTCATCTTTTGCTGTATTTCAACGATGTTAATCAATTGCGCAAAGCCCTTAAATGTTCACTACGTAAAGTTTATATTCAGTTGAACCGCAGAAGTAAATTAAATTGGTGAGAATGAAAACAAGTATATACGTCCCCAACAAAGTTAAGCAATATTGTAACCACTTACGATCTCTGAATTTTAGAAAGCGCTCCATCCAGATTTGCTAACATCTGACGGTATTTGGCCTCTGAAGCAGTATTTTTTATACCACTGCGCTCTAAAAACTTGAGAAATGAAATCAAATAAGATCTGTAGCCAGCAACTTTATTCACCAACTGATCTTGACAGTATTTATCCATAAAAGCTTTCTGTGTTTTAGGCAATGGAAATTGAACGTTTCTAACATCAATCCCAAAAACTTTTTTCAAAATATTGTCATTTGAAGTATTGTTCTTGATTTCGTAAAAGAGTTTTTCTAGAAGCTTCAACTTCGAAGCAGATAGTCTCACATCGCCAGACTTGAAGTCTGATCTTGCACCCTCGATAACGTGTCCATTGATAGACAGCAAGTGTTTTTTGAAAATTGTCTTTTTTCTATTAAGTTTAAATCCGTCAATAGATATGATCTCTGATATAACCTCAATAAACCTTTGGCTCTCAAGATATTTATCATTGAATTCTGATGAGAACAACATATCGTCAGCATAACGCGTGTATTCTATTCCTTTCGGAGCACAGTGTTTCTGAATAATTATATCTAGCTTTCGGAATACGATATTTGAAATAGCTGGAGAAGTTCTAAAACCCATTGGCACAATAAAGGTCCCTGCAAAACTTTTATTATCCGAATTTTTTGGTAATTGAAGACTCACTAAATTTACAAAAATATCCAACAATTTTTGTTTTAAAGAACCAACCTCAACAATTTCATCTTCTATGTAATTTGAAAAAACAGTTTTGAGAGTATCCTCGTTGATTGAATGAAAAAAATTTTTTAGGTCAAGGCGTAAAAAATTATAGTTGTGTCGATGTGGTTCCAAAAACTCAAAATAGGAACCGCCCTTTCGAAATGCCTTAGCTGCATTATTTAAAGGTACTAAATTGAGAAACTTACTATTAAGCGCTTCTTGATAACTTTGAATTTTTGAATCGTGCTTTACTGCGTAAACAAATTTTTGTCCAATCTTAAACTGATACGTTTGAACAGTTGGGAATTTAGATATTATCTTCGGCTCGATGCCCAAAATTTTAAAAAACGAATCCTTGTCTATTCTTTTCATTAGTCTGCTTCTTTTGGATACTAAAAACATCTTTTCACGTTCGTGGACTAAAAGTTACATGTCGGCGAGACCAGGCTCAAGATTAGTAACTTAGAGCTAGGAGCGTCAGTGCACTCACCAATGCGAACATTGGCCTCTTTACTCTATCAAAAAGAAACTTTCTTAATGATATCATTAAGTTCTGGAAATACTACTGAAAATCGCGCATAAAACCTTTTATCATCCCCTGATACCTCTAGCTCTAGTTTTGAGATGCTAAAATCTAGGAAGCTCGTTGCCCAACCACTCGTTTTAGTCGTATCAAAAGTAAAATGGACAAGATATTCTGTTTTTATCTTTTCAACTAAACCTTTCATTTGAGGCGATATGAAATCTCTATAACTATCTGTTCCATATTTCTGATACGTATTTGATTTTCCTCCGAAAACCAATTTCATCGCAATGACCAGTTCTCGTTCACTCAATCCACTTCCCTTAACTTCATCACGTATAAGCCTGAGATATTTTATCTTTATCCTGTCTGTGAAATTAACTAAGCTTTTTGGAATAGATTCAGCCTTTTCACAACTTGAAAAAATTGCATGAAATGCTTTTTTAACATCCTGATGTCTGATATAGCTTCGCTTAATACCTCTCACTTTCGCAGTGGTATTCGAAACGGGGGTTACATTAAAGTTATATCTGAATTCATCTAATAACCATCCGATTAAATATTGAAAGCTATTCTCGTTAATCAAACTCCCCTCAATAGTTGTTTCATTGAATCTTATATTTTGAGAGTGAAAAACTTTTCGATTCGCATAACTTATAAAGGAAGAAAGTTTAAATACTGAAAAATCTGTAAGGTTTTGATTCAGTTTTTTGGGACTATCTATAGACTTTCTAAGCTCCTCAATTGCCTTTCTTACAGAATATTCCTTTGAACCATAAAAAGTACATTTGTAACGTTTTTCAATTTTTTTAAGATTTACCTTTCTATTATTGAAAGACAGGTTTCCTAAAGCCTTCTTGCCTGTATTAACTATATTACATTTTAGTAAATGATCTGAATCGTAAAGTATCAGAAATGGAATCGGCAGATTGCTTTTAGAAGGACTTATTGCGTTTAGGTGGACATCGTTAGCAGCATATACATCTATGTCTCGCAATTTATCGAACTTTGATACGAGATTCAGATTGCCAAATATCTCTAGCTCAGTTTCCCCTTCAACAAACAATATGAATTTACTAAAGAATAGTCTTGCTTCGTTATCGCTAAAAATGTTTAAAAATCGAGGATCTTCATAATGTGACTTTATAGTACGAACTGACGTTGGTTTATTCTTAGATTTTTTGAAATGGAGCACTTGATGCTCATCTTTACCTTTGAATAATTTCACGACGGTCTTAATAATATTAGGAGAATGTGTCGAGAAAATTATTTTGGGATAGGGAGTCGCATATCGTCCGACTTCACGTTCCTCTTTCGTTTTCTGATAGGATTTGTATAGCGAGTGAAGGCGGAAAATAAGTTGCTCATTTCTTTTTGGATGAAGTCCAACTTCAGGTTCGTCTACGAAGACAGTTGGTGTAATAAACTCTCTTCTAGTCAACGCAATCATCAAACTAAGAAATAACTCTAAAAACTTATGTGAATTTGTGCCATCAGACTGTCGTAGTAGTTCTTCACCTTCAATATTGAAAGTATGCCCTTTCAAACCAACTTTAACGTAATTGAGCACTTTCTCTTGATAGCTATAGGCTGAAGTGCTTGCTATTTCATTTACCTTTTCCACGTAGTCTTTATATGCTCCACTCTTCTTAGATACATTTCCATCAATATAACCAATAAGATCTTGAGTTTTAAGAGAATTCATATTGAGAAATTTTAGCTGACTTATTGTCTCCCAGATTTTGCTCCAGTCGTACAAGTTGATGTGTCTGGTATCTATAGAAAAGAATGGATAAACTCTATTAATTATTTCTAAAGCATCGCGATTTTTTGTAGACCAGCTAATCGAGTTGTCTTTTTTCACCGTGAGCGTAAGAAAGTATTTAGACTTTTTCCTATTTTGTTCGTTTATAAATTCAGAAAACGCGGCCAACCCTGTTAAATTATTCTTAAGTGCAAATAGGGTGTTAAATATATGACGAAAATAAGGATTTTTAACACCTTTAGATGTAACAACTTTTTTAAGTCTGGTTGTGTCATATTCAATTGTTATGCTACCCATGGCACTATAATTTGAATTCAGTAGTGGTGGCACAACTCTTTCTTCACGTAAAGAGGAATAAAAGTAATTTAAAAGCGCAAGTAAGTTTGATTTACCAGCATTGTTTTGTCCAACGATACAATTAATATCTTTAAAATCTGATATATACACATCTTCAAAAGAAAGGAGGTTTTTTATCCTTATAGACTTAATACTCATTTCACTAATTCTTCCTTGCTAAATCAGCAAGCTTTGGAATTTGGTAATAAAGTTTCAAATTACCGGTGAAGTGCTTGGCTTTCATATTGCCTGCTCCACTATTGCGTCTGAGAGGTGAAATTGTGTATTTTGAGCTTCATTTAAACTTTCTTTAAGTGAATCGCATAAGGACATTAGCTGGTCTACTTTTGAAATCACTCTCGACTGCTCATTTAATGGACATAAAGGCACAGGTGCGCCTTTGAGCTTATCTTGGGATATGTTCATCTGACTCTCAGCCATCCCTGACTTAGCAAACTCTAAGTATTCAGCTGTAGCACCTGCATTTAAACATAAAGAGATAAACCGCTCGCTAAGGCCAACTTCTATCAGATGGAATCGAATCAATTTGTCTGAAATCATCAACCTTGGACGAGTTTCCTGAACTAAGCACGAAACGCCAACTCTATTTTTTGGGCCAGCTCGAGTAATAAGTATATCTCCCACTTTAACTTCGTATTGTAATTTAGGCTCTTTATTACTCGGCAACATCTTGTTCTCATATTCCCTAAACTCCATACTTTGAACCGCAGTAGTTTTGAGAACTCCCCAAGTCTTTTCGTTTAGAGACGGCTCTGGAGGGCATGCTGGACTCCAGCCAGCATCCATAATAGTTATTAGCTCTGCTAACGCACACCACGCCCATCCATTAGGTAACTCAAACGGTTTATCATCATCTGTAATTGGAGGCAATGGCTTTTGTTTTTTGATTTTGCCACCTTTGATGAGTTGTTGTTTTTCGGTGGCGATTCGTTCTAGTAGTTTAGATGCGGGTTCGTCGTCGGGGTCTTGTTTGACGAGTTTGCCCATGACTGCGAGTTGCAGGATGGTTTGTTTTAATTGGTCTATGCTGGCTTCGGTGGTGAATAATACGTCGAAGTGTTGGCTGATGCGTTGCCAGCTCTCATTAAATTCGTCCGCGTCTTTGGCATTGGTCAGGGTGACTAACAGGGTTTCGACTATGGTTTGGTGTGCTTGGATGCTGGATTCGGTTTGTGTTTCAAGTTGGTCACATAAGGCCATTAATTCGTCGACTTTGGCAACTATACTGTGTTGTTCATTGAGTGGAGGCAGTGGTGCTACAGTTGATATTAACTTTTCCCTACTAATATTTGGCTGTGCTCCTCCCGCCCCCATACCAATCAACCTATTTTTATATCCCTTCAATATTAATAATAAATAACGATTAAATATTTTGGAAAAAGGTGTGCACGCGCAAACAGCCTGGTTGGTGGTGCCCCTTATTGCAAGGATCGAGCATTTACCTATTGTTGCTCCATACATAGCTACCAGCACATCACCAACTTTGTTATATCGCACAGATGATTTTTGTAACGCTAGTTCGGTTATATATTCCTCGGATTCTGAAATAAATTCTGAATTTAGCTCTCCAGATTTAAACCACGGAATATTACCCCCATAAAAATCAGTATTTGAACGAGTAGGTGTCGAACCTGCCCCCCAATCCCCAAAGTCATTTAAGCGCGCAAACTCCCAACCAAGAGGCAACTCAAAAGGAAAATCGTCTGTATTTATCTCATCTAAACGCTTGGTTTTTTTTATCTTCTTTTCTTTTGTTAGGTCTGCTTTTTCTTGTAGGACTTCCTTTAATAACTCACTTGCAGGCTCATCATTAGGATCTTGCGGCACTAGCTTGCCTCGCACAGCCAATTCTAAAATCAACTCACGCAGCTTTTTAATACCGTATAAATCTAACTTTTTAGAGCTACCACGGCCTGAAGCTGATTTAGTCTTTACCGCTGAAGTCCAAATATCTAGGTGCTCGGTGATAATGTCTTGTGCTGCCATTAAGCTTTATCTCCAGCTAATGCTTCTGACAATATGCCTTTGAGTTGGTCGCGCAGTTGTTGGATGTCTTGTTGCTGGCTTTCATAGGTTGCTAGTAATTCTTCTGGATCATGAACAACTTGCTCACCCACATGCGGGTTTTTGATATCTAGGTTGTAGTTTCGGCTGACTATGTCGTCAATGCTAACTTTCCAGGCTTGTTCGGTCTCTTGCCTGCTGGCAAAACCATCTTCTTCACTGCCCCACCACTGTTGTTCGGTTTTAAATTCTTCAAACTTCATGGGTTTGGTTTTGTTGTAGTTTTTTACGCCTTCTGGATAAGGGTGCTCGTAAAACCAAATGTTCTTAGTAGGAATTCCTTTAGTGAAAAACAGGATATTGGTTTTAATGCCCGTGTAAGGCGCAAATACCCCATTGGGTAAACGCACTATGGTGTGCAGGTTACATTCTTCAGTCAGCAGTTTTTTGATTTTGGTTTTTACACCTTCACCAAACAAGGTGCCGTCGGGCAATACTACTGCTGCACGGCCACCGTCTTTAAGCACTTCGATGATTAACTGTAAAAACAAGTCTGCGGTTTCGCGGGTTTGCATGTCAGATGGAAAGTTCTTCTCTATACCATCTTCTTCTGTGCCACCAAATGGTGGGTTGGTAGCAATTACATCAAAACTTGCATCCCAGTTTGATAGGTGCTGATTTAAGGTATTGTCGTGTTTGATTTGCACAGGTACTTCTATACCGTGCAGCATCATATTAGTGGTGGCGAGTAAGTGCGGTAACTGCTTTTTTTCTACGCCGTGAATTTGTTTTTGTAGGGTTTGGCGGTCGCTGCCGGTTTTTACATAGTTGTCGCGCACGTGGTCGATTGAACAGGTTAAAAAGCCACCTGTACCGCAAGCCGGATCAAATACTTGTTCGCCCAGTTTGGGATCAAGACGGTTTATCATAAATTTGGTTACTGCACGGGGTGTATAGAACTCTCCAGCGTTACCTGCACTTTGTAAGTCTCTGAGTATCTGCTCGTAAATATCACCAAACAGGTGACGTTCTTTAGAGTCAGTGAAGTCAACTTCGTTGAGCTTGTTGATCACCTGGCGAAGCAGCGTGCCGTTTTTCATGTAGTTGAATGCGTCGCTAAAGGCTTCTCTTACCACAAAGCCACGGGGGTTCTTATCAATAGGCGCGGTTAAGTTTTTTAAACTTGGAAATAGTTCGTCATTAATGAATTCAAGTAAGGCATCACCAGTAATCCCTTCGTCATCTTCTGCCCAGTTGCGCCATAAGTATTTTTCATCGATGGGTGTGCGGTAGTCGTCTAACTCTAGTTCTAGCTCTTCTTCTTGGGCATCAAATATCTTTAGAAACAACAACCACGACATTTGGCCTAGACGTTGTGCATCACCATCGACGCCTGCGTCTTTTCTCATGATGTCTTGGATGGATTTTATTACTGTACTAATGGACATTTATTTTGCTCTTATCATTATTTTGTTTGTTACTTGGAGTGTAGGCAAACTTATTCATTGAGTTTACCCGAACGTTCCGGTGTTCAATTACTTTGCTATTCTTTTGCTTCTGCTAAGCAGGGATTTACAAAGGTATTATCGTGTTCAATTGTTATAGACAATATGGATTAGGCTGACATCTCAGGTTTCGGATTCCCCTGGAACTCATAAATCGCTTTTTCGAGTTCAGTTATCGCTTGATCGTATTGCTTTCTGCCGCCAAATCCATCTTTGACTATTTCTTTGAACGAGCCGATTTCAGTAAAGGGTTGCACCTTAATAGTCTGAAGGTTTTCTACTTCAAGTACACCTGCATCAGCGTATTTATCGAGTAACTTTTCCAGTACAATTTGAGCTTGTTCTGAATACTTGCTGAAGTAGTTTCGTTTTTTAACGTTATTTGCTCGTTCCTTACGCGTGAGCGCGGGCTGATCAAATACCACATGGCATATCATGTCAAATGGATCGATATTCTTGCCTACTTCTTGTTCAAGGGCGTCCCAAATTATGCCTTCCTCGGCTAATTCATCAATAATGGTTTGTTTTCTTGTGGTGTCATTCCACTTTTTAATAAAGTCATCTAGCGAGGCATATTGTTTAGTGAGCGTTTTCTTTGTGTAGTCTTTAAACGATTCAGTGACGAGCTTGCCGTCGGTATCGTAATATTGCACCCGTTCTGCGACTTTTTTCACAGTGACACCTTTTACATGGTATTTATTAACCTTGTCATCACCTTCTTCTTCTTCAAAAGCTGTGTTAGTGCCGTCAGCATCGTTTTCATCTGATGAGTCAAAATTAAATTCACTTTCGGTGTCGGACGATTCATCTTCGTTTTGATTATCTGGATCACTTATTACATCTTCAAAGTCTGAAGATGGATCGTTGATATCTTCTGGTTTGGTGGCAATGATTTTTTCTGGTACGCCATCAAATCGCTCATCGGCAAATAGTTCGGTGGCTTTTTTGAAATCTAAGATGGTAAACCAGAGTTTATTGAATTTGTCATCGATGCGTGTACCACGGCCAATGATCTGCTTAAACTTAGTCATAGACTGAATATTTTGATCAAGGACAACCAGTTTGCAAGTTTTAGCATCGACCCCCGTGGTCATCAACTCAGAAGTAGTGGCAATCACTGGGTAGGCTTTTTTAGGGTTGATAAAATTGTCTAACTGCCCCTTGCCTATTTCATCGTCACCAGTGATTTTCATCACGTATTTATCGTTTTTGGCATATTGTTCAGGACTACAATTAATAAGTGCCCTTCGCATTCTTTCCGCATGATCAATGTCATTACAAAAGACAATGGTTTTATCCATTGGATTAGTGCGTTTCAGGTAATTGGTAATAGTTTCTGCCACCAACTGCGTGCGCTCATCAATTACCATAGTGCGATCAAAGTCTTTTTGATTGTATATCCTATCTTCGATTAGATTGCCTTTTTTATCGACTTGGCCTTTAGTTGGTCGCCAGCCTTGTAAATCAACATCAATATCGACTCTGACTACTTTGTAAGGTGCTAAAAAACCATCTTCAATGCCTTCTTTTAACGAATACATATAAGTAGGTTCACCAAAGTAGTCAATGTTAGATACTTCATCGGTTTCTTTAGGTGTGGCAGTTAACCCTATTTGAGTTGCGGCCCCAAAGTATTCGAGGATTTCTCGCCAGGCACTATCATCAGCTGCACTACCTCTATGACACTCGTCAATAATAATCAGGTCAAAGAAATCGGGATCAACTTGTTTATAGGCTTTCTGAGATTCTTCAGGACCAGTTAAGGCTTGGTATAATGCTAAATGCACTTCGTAAGCAGGATCAACTTTTCGACCAGTGATTTTGGTCATCGCCTGCCCAAATGGCTGAAAATCATTAATGCGGGTTTGATCAACCAATACATTTCTATCGGCCAGAAACAAGATACGTTTCTTAGCTTTTGCTTTCCACAAACGCCATATAATTTGAAATGCGGTGTATGTTTTGCCTGTGCCTGTTGCCATGACCAGTAGAATGCGATCTTTTCCTGATGACACTGCTTCAACGGTTTTATTGATAGCCTGTAATTGATAATAACGAGGAGACTTGCCTGAACCGTCATCATAATAATCTTGGGTAATGATTGGCAATTGCGCTTCAGTGTATCCTTTGAACGCACAATATTTTTGCCAAAGCATTATCGGTGAAGGAAAATCAACCAATGATATTTCAGTTTCTAGCTGCTGTGGATTCGTTTTGTCATGAAATATGAATCCGTCACCGTTGCTGGCAAACACAAAAGGTACATCCAGCAACTTAGCGTATTCCAGCCCTTGTTGCATGCCCTTGCCTATTTCATGCTTATTAGCTTTAGCTTCAATAACAGCTAGGGGTATCGATGGTTTGTGGAAAAGAACGATATCAGCAGACTTTACAGTTTTTCGGGCAGCAGCCATACCACGCACAATAACTTTGCCGTCGCGAAGTTTTACTTCTTGACGGATTTGCGTCATATCATTCCAACCAACATCTTTGATCGCTGGTAAGATGAATTTGGTGATGATGTCGGTTTCGCTAAGCGCTTTCTTATTAACTAAACTCATGGGCCTTAAATAATATCCTTTTATTTACGCATCACGCTTAATTTTTTCGATACGAAGACAACGATGAATGGTTTTATGATTTAACTTTAAGTTAACACTACGTAAGCTCTTTGTCACTGCTTATCAATAAGTTAGCTTTACGCTATAAATAGGATACCTGACTCTTTTTTGGAGGAGCATCAACAGTTAAATTCCGATATTTACCTTGTCAGTTCCAAAATAAATAACTTTTTCAAAGCATAATCTGCTTTTTCTGAAAAAGTTTTTATTTGATACATTAGCTTTGCCTTAAACAAAAGGTTGTTACCAGTTTTCTAGTAATTGCTATTAATTTAAAGCAACAACTTTCAGCCTCCCCTTGCTGATTACTGTAAATGAACGAATTACCTGACATTTGCCTTAACTGATATAACCGGAGTATGTCAATTACCTTGTTTTATTTGTCGTATTCGCAAAAACAATAAAAATACCCTTGTAACTAACCGTTTAGTTACCGAGGATGCCTTTGATCCAGTTCTCATATACAAAAAGCCACAATGCAGATAGCTTTAGCGTTAGAATAGTCATACAAGGTTCCTCATAGTGCTTAAAAAAAATATAAAAAAGCCAGCTGAATCAGCTGGCAATCGGAAATCGTTAATTGGTTAACACGATTGAATCACGTTAAAAAAGTCGGATATCGACTGTCCAAAAAACGCGTTAAAAAGTTGAAAGTTGTCTTGCTTCTTGTGATAGCTGCGAATTTTGAGCTCATAGGGGACGAGCTGTTCATACTCTGTGAAATCTAGCAGATATTCCGCGTCAGTATACGTTTCTACGGTTGATTTTCTACTCAGTAAAATGAACTCTTCATTCCTCATGATGTTTCGATGCAGAACAATTAATTCATTAGCGGATTCATAAAGAACAATGTATTCATTCGCCCATTCATAATCATCATCATAGCTGTTATACATATCAGTCTTCTCCTTTTGTTTTGACCTCATATTTAACTAAAACCAAAACACGGGAAATATTGAGTTTTATATCGATAAACTTGTTGTTTATTACCTAACTTTAACGGCAGTTAAACTTCGAAATCGAACTTCCTTGTTATCCCCTTTTATTGCCAATGGGTGACTTAACTGTTAATAAAATTGACACGATAGTCAGGTGCAGTTCCTAGGACCCTAGAGTTCTCCCTGATGGATAAACTAGTAATTTTAAAAATAAGAATATGAAATAAAGGGCTAGCGAACAGAATAAGGATATTAACGCAAAGGTTATTGTTGCAACGCCCAATAGTATCCCCAAAGCCCATATTCCAATAAAGCCACCAGTAAATAATAAGCTCGGGATACCTATTATAAAAACAATTGTCGAATACTTAATTAGCAAAGCTATAGTAGTAAATAAATATATTGCTGCTCTTTCCCGAGACGGCTAATTACTCCCTTCTAGCAAATTGAATACATCTCATCGACCAGAAAAGTTGACGTGGCAGAGGGAAAAATCAATTTGCCACCACACTAATCAGATTTACGTTTTAGCTTGGTAAATCTTTAACCATCTCCCTACGGTACTAACACTGATCCCATATTTTCTAGCTATCTCCTCTCTCGTAAAATGCAAAGCATATCGCTCATTCACAATTCGCATGCGTTCTTCATCATTAAATTTAGAAAGTCTCATGCCATCCTTAACACGATTTCGTGATCCAACTTCATCATGAAATATCGGTTCAATACCATCGAATACATTATTCCATTTCTTCTTGTTGGGCATTACGAAATAGCTGACATTTTCTCTGAATGATGGGTAGTCCTCTGTCACCGCTTCTACTTTTCGCCAGATATTTCTGTAGATTTTTTCCGACGAACAGATAAAAACCTGCTCTACGTTGTCGAAACTCGTGAACTGATCTTTTTTGTGCGGTGCACAAAAAAGGTTACGAAGATCACTAGAGTAATAGCCATATTTATCATGTTGCTCGGCAGCTACGGCCAAGTGATGAGTTAAGCTTCCCCGATGCTGCGAAAGTCCTCTACTACTGTTTTCAACTTCTATAATAATGAGAGTGCCGTCACTAGTTATTGCCAGGCTGTCAGGTACACATTGAAAGATTGAATTTGCCACGATTTTTCGTGCTTGTAGCTCATGTTCACTACGAAACGCGACCGGTATGTAATGGCTTAGTTCAATGCGTTCAGATATTAAGGACGTTAGGAACTCATTTGCGAGATGGCGGTGGTATTGATGTTCAAAATTGCTAATAAACTGAGTTCCATTTAAGTATGATTTTACCTTTGAAAAATTAAGTGGAACATTGTTTCTCTTTAATTGATTCTTCCCCTTCCTCATGAGTGAATAAACTTTAACTGCTGGTGATTCTGAGTAATTATCCACAATTATTAGTCGCAGCCTTGCCATTCGCCCCAACACATGCCTTAGTGTTCCTAAAGATAATCCAGTAACGTTGGCTAATTGTGACTTAGTCAACCAACCAAATCGCGCGATTGCTAGCAGTACCGCTTCCTGATTTTTAATCGACTTTTGTATTTGTATGGCTACTGCACCGCTAACACATTTACTTTTAGTATTTTTTGTCATGTTTTCTCCTTGTTATTCATTATTTATGAACATCAAAAGGAAACTCTGTAGCACCCTGAACTTTTATGGGGATAGGAGTTGGTAAAGAAATAGGTATCTACAAGCTGGACGCTTTCCCATACCTATGTTTTCGGGCCTTTGAGTGGATATGGCTGGACGCCAAACTCACTCAAAACCGCACGAAAAGCCGCACGGTCAGCGCTTCGCACCGCCGAGCAACCACCTACATTTGAAATTTTATCGTTGTCATGGGCGACCCAAAGTGTCTTCTGACTAACTGATAAATTAAATCAAATCTACGTGGTTGCTCGGCGCTAAGGCTTCTCGTGCGGGGCAAGCCCCAATACTTCTTTTGCCGGTGGGCCGGCGTTCATGCTTGGGAGCATGAAAAGAAGCATCGGCTCCCCAGCCAACCTGAACGTGTTGACTATATTCATTTTAGGCTGGATTACTAATTATCATTAAAAGAATTGCCAATCACGCAATTAGTAGAACCGTCATCAATCGATATATCTACATTATTGCAATCTGTATCAAGATTTTGGTGTTCATAAATATTTGAATCGACTTTGTTCTGTGTATGAGTCCCATTAGCGAAGTTACGTATATCATACGTTCCCCAAATGATTGGGGACTCGTCGCCATCATCATTCAATGATGTATGAGTGTGACTATCCCCACTATCATTACTCGTAGTGATAGTGGGGATAGTCCAATCGTCGTCGCATGAATGATTTGAATCATGCGTATTAATTTGAATTGCCGCCACTTCATGTTTGTGACTATATTGCTGACGATTTCTTTTATTGTCTTCAATGCGATTCTGTCGTACATACTGTTTATTACTCTCCAACTCCGCATAAAATTTCGAGCCAGAAACATATCGTGCTGGAGTTTCTTCGGGACGATTAAATCGAGCCACTTGCACGATGAGCTGAATCCAAGTAACCATCAACACTACAATACCTAGAAAGGGAAAACCGCCTGTGAGCATCATAACGCTTATTATGAGAAGTGCTATTGTTAATACTACAAGAAATAAAAGACGCAATTCAAAAGTTTCTTGCTTAATTGACGAGAGAGACGACATCCTAGAATTATGATGAATTACATTACCTAGATTGAACGTTTCCCTACGAATTTTTTTGCGTTTTCTTCTGGATTCTAAATCATTGCTCATCTTGGTTCAGTGCTGTTTTTGAAGACAAGCTATTTAATTTAATAATAAAAATCAGAATGTCAAAAGCCCAAACTTCATATTTCGCCAAACTCGTTACTACTTGAAGTTATAGCATCCAGGTAACTGAGTTGTTTGGCGAGCCTCTAATTGAGATTGAGTGAAATGCATTGGTACAGTAAGAAATGATGCATCACTAGTTGAGGAGAGAAGAAAATTGTATTTACTTCTCTTGACTGTGGAACCAGCTTTTGAAAGCTTGTGAAGCTGTCACGAAGCGTCCGTTGAGAACGATCCATCAACAAGAAGCATAGCACCCAAATCGGGTGCTATGTTTTTTCTCTTGCGTTTTAGTTTTCAATCATTAATGTTTTTAAAGGCACTAAATCAGAGGAGTAGCAATGTCAGAGGAAACCGGATATAGAATTATTCAATCTCTATTGATCGCTATAACGATGGTTTGCTTTCCGGGATTCATTTACATCGTGGCAGTAGAAAATCAAATAACTGAACACGCCCATTTGCTCGCAATAATTAATATGAGTGTTTTTACAAAGTGTACGTTAGGAATAAACCTTTACGAAAATAACAAACGCAATTTAAAAATTCATCCTTCTGGACAAAAAGTGATCGCTTACAGTTTGTTTAGATTTTTTTGAGGAAAACAAAATATGGAAAACTTAATGTTTCTTGTTCCCATGGCAATCATGATATTTGGCTCCTACTTTGTCTATAAAAAAAGTAAAGCTAACAGCAAATAATAAGACCGGTGTTCTGTCCTCTGGGCCAAGGATGGCCCGTACTTTAATGCACTGAAAGCGCTTCCAGTTGGTGGACTGAAAATGCTAATGAAATCGTCTTAACATGTAGGACGTGATAACTCTTTTAAATTGTCCTTTGATCTCAATTAAATACCAAAAATTTTTCAAAAAAATCCATTTATACCTGGGACATTGATTTTAAAAGCGTTCACAAAAGTACATAAACTTTGGTGAATTTAATTTTTTTTTGTAACTTAAAGGTGTTCTTAACAACTTAACAAAAGAGGCAACATCTTGAATCTACACAACGAAACGTTTTCAAAGCACGAAGATCCTATGACTAAAGCAGAGCTTAATGAAAATATATTGCAACGAATATATATTTTGGAACAAGAATTGAAGAAACTTAACGAAATAGACGAAAACAAGTGGATTAGCTTAAAAGAAGCGGCAATAAGACTATGCAAGAGTCCGGCCGCGATCCGACAAAAAGTCAAGAATCCTGACAATATGATGGCTAAAAATGTCGTATGGAAACAAAAAACTAAAGGAGCAGAAATTCTAATCAATCTGCAAAAGTATCGTAGATTTCTTTAATCCTAGCAAAAGAAAAACATCATGACTCAGACTACCCAAAAATCATTTGAGCTTACAAAAAGCGATCCGCTTTATTTGGCATTACAGAAAGCAACTGGTATTCACTTAAAAAACGACAAACTTTGCCTGCAATTTAAAGTTCCGTCTAAAAATGTACCGGTCAAACGTTCCCTCGGTTGGCCTCTTTCCAAAGAAAACCTGCAAATGGCGGAGTTGAAACTTGCCAACATTAAGTTGGATATACAAAATCACTCATTTAAAAATGATGAGCAGTCTTTCTGGGAAAAGCATTTCCCGACTCATTCTTCCAATCTTAGTAAAATAAGATTGGAAGAATGTATTGATGAATATTTGTCAACCCAACAAAATAGGATTTCAGACTCATTTGCTAGCAAGCTCAGAACAATCAAAAACTGGTTGAAAAGAGAAAGTATGCTGCGCAAGTTCATATCAGAAATCACGGCGGCTCAAATTGATGATATTAGGGAGAGAAAAGCGAATCAATGCCGCGCCGTAACCGTAAATGATTACACTTTCACATTGAATAGGATCTTCAAATATGCTCTTAAAAAAGGTTACGTGAAAAATAACCCTTTAAAAGACATTACCCCTCTTGAGCCAGATGACAATGTTGACGAGGATAAATACACTGTTGAGCCGTTTTCGAAAGATGAACTTAAAAGACTGTATAATGTTATTCACATTCCACAGACTAAACGTATCATCAAACTAGCGGCACTGACAGGATTGAGGCATGGTGAGCTTTTCGCACTTGGATGGGAAGACGTAGATTTGGAGAATTGTGTTATACATGTAAGACATAGTTTGACCAGAGAAGGCAACATAAAACCTCCTAAAACCGCAGCTGGTGTCCGCAAAGTTTACCTTGTACCTGAAGCCGTTAAAGTTCTTAAAAAGCAGAAAAAAAAGACATTTAATAAAAATCCAGTCCTAGAAACAATCCATTTTAAAAATCAAAAATTTAAAAAAGAATTCAAGCGTCGCGTTTTTTTAAGCAGAGGCTCAAAACCATATAAACGGCCTGAAATAAGCTCCTCTCCAAAACAGTGGAAGAACTGGTTGATTGAAGCACAGGTTGATCACCGTCCTGCATACCAACTTCGACATACATACGCAGCTACAATGCTAAAAAATGGAGCTGAACTGAATTTCTTGGCAAAACAAATGGGACATACTGATTGGTCAATTATCACGAGAATATACGGTAAGGTAATTAAGGATGACGAAGAAGCTCACTTTGAAACCATCCTCGGCAACATAAAGTCCGGTTAGGTGTTGTCGCTCATTTTGGACCTACAACCTTTCTTTGAATTTAGAGTTCCATTTGACAGTCAGCGATGAGCGCTCAAGAGACGTTTACATTTTCAGATTGAGCCACTCTATATACAATATTAGGTATTTGTAGGACTGGATATTTCAACTTGTTTGATTTATTTATTGAAAGGCTATAATGTGCTGAAATTAAAGTGAAATATACAGGATGTTTTTATGAGATTTGGATTATTCATAGTTTTGTTGTCTGTCAATATGACTCATATAGCTAATGCTACACTTGTTTCATCTTCCGAACCTATCATTCCTTTTGTAGACCGAAATGTTCTCAGTTTTTCAGAATATCAATACATTTACGAGAATGGAAACGGCAGAATAATTAACGGCAATTCAATTCACGTAAGTGGCATGGATATAGAGTGGTTACCGTTGAACTTCACCACAAATCATTCTTACAACGAAATACTGGAATTAACACGATCAGGGCAGAAATTCGATGGATGGAGATTGGCTTCATCCGCTGACATTATTGATCTGACTACTATTTTTATGGGCGGCCCAGTAGATTTTAACATGGAGTTCAGCGACCCAAATGATACTTTCCAAATACCTGAGTGGGAAGGTGCAATGGATGCACTACACCCATATTTTAGAGATACATTTGGTATCTATGTTATTGAAGAAAATCCTGATTTATATGATAGATTGGACATAAGCGAAGGATATTGGAACGTTGGTGGACATTTCAATGATGACCAAAATTTAACTGGTTTTAGCAGCAATGAAAATGCACCTACCTTTTTTGTCAGTCAGGTCTCAACAGCCCGTGGAAACGGGGCTATAGACCGCACTGGCATGGGAGACTACATTTCAGTAGGCACATTTGGTGGTAGAGAACAAAAGTATCCAACATTTGGTTCGTTTCTCGTTAAAGACATCGTACATGTAGACGAACCCTCTACGCTTTTTCTATTCATTATGTTTCTTGTTTTTGCTGTTAGACAGCGACATTTAAAATGCTAGAGATCGGCCATAATATAATAATGATAAATGCATGCAGTTTTATACAATAGTGATTTTGAATCAATGACTATATAAGGCACAATTGAGTCAGACTCAGTTATATGGTCTATCAGTGCTCTCTAGGACCGCAAGGGCGTCATCAACTTCGATACTTAGGTAGCTAACGGTACTTTTGTGCGAGGACAAGCAGTTGTTGCTTGTGGTATCACCTGCATAGGACCATGGCGCAGCGTGAAGTCCCCTAGGATCAATCAAGCGTTATCACTTGAGGATTCATCTATTTTCATAACTTCCTCCGTTTTCTTATGGCTATTGCCCCCTAAAAAAGCCCAAAATACGTAGACTACATTTACAAGCCAAGCGAGGAGGCTTAGGTATTTTGTCCCTTGCAAGCGCTACGAGCATTTATGTGCTTATTAGTGATTATTAATTTGATAAAGGTTGCCTTCATCTGCATTAGGGCCTAGAGGCACAAAACTATGATGAATCGCGACTCTCATTCCATCTGGAGTAACTGGCCGAGTTAAAACCCTACATACGCCTCGTTCCATTAAGAAAGATAGATATTGCTTAAGACCTAGCATGGCGTACCCTTTTGCAGAGTTCGAATATGCAGCTATTCCACCTATGTATACATCAGTGAATTTTCTTCTTTCAGGAACTATATGCCCTACTTCCATAGTTGCCCCAGTCACCTCACCTTTAAGGAACATTTCAACAGCTTCTTCTTTCATAGGTATTACGCAAAAATATCCTTCAAAAGACTTAATCTTCTTTTTGTCAGAAAAAATGGTTTTTTCAATTACCCAAAAAATAGTTTTATTATGGCTATGCCACTTTTTCATAGTTTCAAGTGGTGAAACGTTCCAATCATAGAGGTCTGTGGCGATATCATAAATTTTAAGAAGATCTGCTTCATTAGCTTTCCTGCAGTCAAAATATTTACAATTTTTTAAGAAATACTGAGCACTTAAACCAACTCCATATAAGATTAGAAAAGCGAAGCCAGCCAACAACAGGACTACTCCAGGAATCCAAGAAAAGAAACTAACCGTTTGTAACCATTCGGGAAGCATAGTAATTGTTTCAGGTTTTAAAGCATAAAAGCCTAAAAAAGCTCCTGCTATCGCAAAGCACGTAATGGATATAGGTAGAAAATTTTTGGGATTCACTTGATTCTCCTTGTAATCACTAACGCCTTGAGAAGGGTCTCCGGTTACGGAGTTATCTTCACCCGATAAAATGGACATCATCCACCATTTAAGTTACTGCTAATTCGAACTCATCAGGTGTTTTATATCCTAAGCTCGAATGCAAGCGCTGTCTATTGTAGAAATAATTTAAATATCCATGCAGTTTAGAGTGCAGACTACTGCTCGTTTCAAATTGAGACTGTAATTAATTTTGTGTAACTGCCTATCTCAATTTACTCTTTAGAGAGTTAAGGATAGGCAGATGAATATGAACAAAAAAGAGCTTGAAGCTTTCGCAAAGGAAGCAGCCAAGGGAATTAAAACACCTGAGGACTTAAACGAATTCAGTCAGATGTTGAAGAAAATCACTGTTGAAGCGGCATTGAACACAGAAATGGATGAGCATCTTGGTTATGAGAAGCACAAAAAGTCCACCTCAGTGAACAGTCGTAACGGTAAAAGCAGCAAGCGAGTTAAAACCGAAGATGGTGAGTTTGAACTCAATACACCTCGCGACCGTGACGGCTCCTTCGAACCCAAGCTGGTCAAAAAGCATCAATCCCGCTTTACGTCCATGGACGATAAAATCCTCTGGCTTTACGCACAAGGCATGAGCACTCGTGAAATAGTCAACGCATTCGATGAATGGTACGGTGCGGAAATATCGCCGACACTGGTTTCTCGCGTCACTAATGCGGTTATTGAGCAAGTTGTGGAATGGCAGTCGCGTCCATTAGACTCTATTTTCCCGATTGTGTATCTCGACTGCATCGTGGTCAAAGTACGCCAAGATAAACGCATCATCAACAAATCTATTTTCCTGGCCTTGGGTATCAATACTGAGGGTCACAAAGAGCTGATGGGCATGTGGATTGCTGAGAACGAAGGGGCTAAGTTCTGGCTGAACGTCCTAACGGAACTTCAGCAGCGCGGTGTGGAAGACATCCTCATCGCCTGTGTCGACGGTCTGAAAGGCTTCCCTGACGCCATCAATGCTGTATTCCCACAAACGCATATTCAACTATGTACCGTACACATGGTGCGTAATTCGTTGAAATACGTGTCATGGAAGGACTACAAAGCCGATACAACAGACTTAAAGCGCGTGTACCGTTCTTCAACCGAAGATGAGGCGCTGCTTGAGCTTGAACGGTTAGCAGAAATATGGGATAGCCAGTACCCTCAAGTCGCTAAATCATGGCGTACGCACTGGCATAACCTCAACACCTTGTTCAACTACCTTGAGGACATCCGCAGGGCAATTTACACGACCAACGTCATTGAGTCATTGAGCAGCGTTATCCGCAAGGCCATCAAGAAACGGAAAATCTTCCCTAGCGACGATTCTGCGAGAAAAATGGTGTACTTAGCCATTAAAGACACCAGTAAGAAATGGTCGATGCCGATTCAAAACTGGCGTCAGGCGATGAGTCGTTTTATTATTGAGTTCGAGGAACGCCTCGAAAAACATATTAACTAAATGGCAGTTACACAGAATCTGTTACAGGCTCGACTAATCGAGTAGAGACTCTATTTTCTGTTTAGTGGCTTTAGGCTCACTGAGGTGAGTGACTAACATCGAAGAGCTTCCAGTCCCAGTAATCTTTAATGTGCCTCTACCTAATAAGCGATCAATTATCCCTTGCCTAACTTCAATGGTTTCAATCATCGGTACTCGCGTCTCTTCAGTATGCACTGATATAACACCTGACTTAGTAACGAACCTTTTGCTGGTTAAAGCGCGTTCTGACATTTTGACTTCAAACAGTTGATAAATAGTACCAAGTGCACAAATTAAAGCTCCAAAGACTAAAGCTGAAGCACTGGAACCTGCATAGCTGATAATGTTGATTAACCAAGCAATACCTAAAACAATAGCTAGTATGGCAAGAACAACTGTTGAAATCCATATCGACCAATGAAACTCAAATTGTTCCTCAATTGTTTCATCTTTTCCTAATGAGTCTTTAATAAACGACATACCATTCCTCTGATATTTAATTACACGTAACAATGCTAATTAGTAAAGTATTCAAGACTAGTGTACTGAAGATGTTTTGAAAATCACATATTTTTTATTAATGATTTCACCACCCAATTAAACATGTATGTTTACCTTGATTAGATCACTCGTGGTAAACACTGTCTGGTTACTAGCGGCAAAGGCATTCACTCCTTCCATGGAGATTTCAGCAGACGGCATAGTAGCCAAAAGCCCATTGCAATGGTTGGGGCACGATGAAGGCGGAAGGCCGCCCCGCCATAAACATTTAGAACAAAGGAGGAGCCTTCTCAGACTTAAATACACGAATGTCGTCCGGTAGCGACGTGACTCAGCGTATTGATGAGCAGCCATCCTTTAGTGCAGATTTACTTGAACTTATTCTTCGACAAGCCAATATTCTGGCTGCATGGAAACGAGTTTGATCGAATAAAGAGACCGCTGCCATCGATGAGATGACCATTGATGACTTCCCCGTTTGGGCAAATTATGGGAATTGGAAACGTATAATGGCTGAGCTTTGCTCAAGCCAATACCGACCAGCACTAGTAAAACGAGTGGAAATTGACAAGCTCGATGGCGGTATACGTCAATTGGGTATCCCGACCGTGGTTGGCCGTGAGATCCAACAACCAATTACTCAAGAGTTAACACACATTTTCGCCCCAACCTTCTCAAACAATAGCTTTGGGTTCAGGCCGAATCGAAATGGACAACAAGCAGTGAAACAGGTGCAAGCGATCATTAAAATGGCACGCCGTTTTTCCGTAGATGTCGTTCAGCCTAAGTTCTTACCGCGTTGACCACGATTTAATAATGACGCTCCTTGCCTGTAAAGTGAAGGATAAGCGACTACATAAATTGATTCAACGTTACTTGCGAGCTGGGGGTATCGATAACCAGTTTTATAGTGAAAGTCGAGAAAGAGTTCCACAGGGCGGACCATTATCTCCGCTACTGGCTAACATCATGCTCGATCCTTTGGACAAAGAGCTGGTGAATTGTTATGCCAAAAAGCCGATGTTTCTTCGTATAGTTCGAATTGCTTATAGTAAATATTCATTTTCGCTTCAAAAGTTTGGTTCTAGCTTCGTTAAATTCCTCTTCTGAGATATGACCGTCTACTTTGAGCTTCGCCCACTTTGTTAATTCATCAGCAACAGAGTATTGCTTCAATTTTTCTCCTTTGATTATTTCTACCTCTGAATGTTTTATTGAAGCTTTGTCTGATTGGGTTTTTGTTGACAATATTCCATTAACCTCTATCCACTCTCTATGTTTAATCATCGGAGAATAGAATAAAACTTGAACCGCAATCAAATAGACACAAGCAATTCCAGAGAATATTAACGAAGCAAAGAACACATCCTTATGCCAGCTATTCCCATAAATGGAATAATAAAATCCGCCATAAAAAGACGTCAGAGCGCAAATAATTAAAGCTATCCAAGCATAGCCCTTAAAGTTTTTGACCGCGATATCAATGCAGGAGAAGTCTTGATTCTTCTTCATCATATATATGCCAAAGCCCAAAAATATGACTGGAATAACGCCGAAAAGAAATACTATCGAAAGGGCCATCAAGAGTGAAAAAATAAGTAGCTTACCTTGATCGCCACTACTCAAAGGTTGATTTTGCAATGTACTGTCCTTTTAAAATGTTGTGCTTAACATATGAGGATTTTAGGAGCGCTGTACCAGCGAGTAAAACTCCCATCATGACGTTATGTGCCGGAGTTAGACTGCATTTTTCGGATGCAGCGGTAAGAGTTAGTCAACACACTATGCTGCCTTACACTATAGTAACCCGCAACCCAAGATCGCAATACTGGAAACAAAAATGCGGCCGCTAGAAGCAACAACATAATCAAAAATAAAACCGCTAATTGCCAATTAGAATAAAAAAGACCGATTGGGCCGGCAACGAAAATTAGTGCTGCTTCTACACTCTGACTTTTAATTTTAGCGGATTCAATATCCAAGTATCACATAAGCACATAACAGTTAAATGATGCGGTCCCCTAAGAACCCTCTATTAATTTTTATGAGGATTTTATACCTAAACAATTATTTTTATCTAGATAAAAGAATAGCAAGTTTGAGTTTTTATCTTTCAACTCGATGCTATCGTTTACGAATATAAGATCAGAAAAACCTTCTTGAACAATAATTTTTAAAGGAGTAGTTTCTAAATGACCACATTCGCCTACAACGAACCTAAACTCTTTTTGATATGAGTATGCAGAAGATTTACAAGCAAACGACCATTCTTGTTTGTTACTTGAGTATTTGACATTACCATGCTCTAAATTTAGCTCTATAGCTGAACGTAACCTATTGACAAATCTTAGAAGGTTCTCGCGAGGAAGAAACGCGAAATTTTCTCCAAACTCCTTTCGCATCATTTGTATGTTTTGATACAGATTGTCGAATTCAATATCTGACTCGGGCATATCGAAAGCAAACCAACAGTGAAGCCATCGATCTTTCAAACCTCCAAGGTACGTTGTTGAATCTGTGATTCCTTCTATTTCCGTACCATTAATTTGAATTTTTACAGAATCGTCCCCTCTGGATTTTCGGTAAGCGTGAAAGCAGGATTCGTGAGGATCAGAAACACCATCGGCCGGTGATTGCCTATAAAACTCTGGCGTATTGCAATAAAAAAGTCCATCCTCAAAGCTTTTAAGCTTGTCTAAATCTCGAAAGAATTTTATATATCCTATGCGCCTTCCACTGCCCATTATTCATCCTCATAGACACAATGGCTCCCTGTGAAATGCTAGTCTCCACATTTTCGTCGGTTAGCTAAAAGCCACCAGAGCGCTGGCCGGAACCCAAATTAGTTTGTTCAATACTAAATCATTTGGATGCTAGCATGAACAAACATAGCATAATTTATTTGGCATTGGATACTCACAATGAATTTAATGAAGTGGCTTATTGTGAAGAACAAGAAGGGTCGTACCTATTCGCTAAGGTCGTATTCCACTTTCTAAAGTCAGTATCAAAAAGCTTATCTGCCAATTTGAACCTAAATACCCAGGTGCAACATTACATGTTGTCTATGAAGCAGGAACGTGTGGCTATTGGATTTATCGTTTGATCACCAGCCAATATCTCGACGGATATTCAACTAGGACAGGAAGGCTTACCCAAAGGTATCGTCGATATTGCTTGGAAAGCACAACTTCGATTGTGTAAACGCTATCAACGCATGAATAAAAAAGGCAAACATTACAATTTAATCATTACTGCAATTGCCCGAGAAATGGCAGCCTACATTTGGGCCATTGCCAAAGAGGTGGTACTCACACCAGTAAACCCCAAACTAAGATTAAGTCGAGTACCCGCATGATGACAAGTTTTGAGTTAACGCATTCGGATCAGGCCACGGAATGTGGCACAACCTACGAGGGCGTTATGATGGCAGTAACTTAACCGTTATTGATCCACGAGCATAGACTGATGAGAAGGAGCAACCGGTGACCGGCGCGGGACAAAACGAGTAAGGTCAGCTCTGCTTATTCACTGAATAAGTAACCTACGGATACCAGCATAACAACCGACAACATTACTTCCTCATCCGGTGCGTTAGCTCAATTTATTTGAGTGAAAGAATAACTAATTATGGACCGAAAAAATGTCAGGGAAATACTCGGTTTTTATTGACAAAGGGAGTGATACCAACGCCCCGCTTTGGGGCAAAAATACGTGGGCTATAATTACGAGCGAAGCGAGGACGGCCCAAGTGTTTTTGTCCCAGCACGCACCGCGTGCGTCTACAGCGGTTTGTTATGTGCTCTTTCTTAGATTAATACAAACTTCTGGGCTCTTTTATAGTCGCCGCCATCAGGAACAACAAAATATTCTGCGTGCAATTTGGGCAAACGATCTTTTTATTTTCACTTGAACCTTTAACTTGTCCACTTTTTCCTAGTAGTGGATGGTTACGAATACAACTACACAGCCAGCTCGCATTATTTCCGGTTGCAATAGCAATTCTTGTTTCATTATTTAACTCAAGCGGCATTTCATTTTGATTTTGTGGCATAATTTCTCCCTAGCACATAACATCAATCTTAGAGATACAGCTGGCATTTTTTGGCCCTAAAACTTTTCGTCTGATTACAGTGTTTTGATGTGTACAAAGTCAACTTGGCTTGAAATATAGACTAAGCAAAGCTAACAAACTCACAAAATACGGAAAATAAAGGTCTAGGTTTTCTCTGCTTTTGATAAAAGCATTAAACTGATAGTTCGCCTCGAACTTCAAAAGTGAGAGAAATTTCCTTCTAGTCCATTTTTTATCGAATCTATTTAGCTCTATATTGGCAGTATAAAAGTAGTCAACTCCATATTCATCAACACTCTTCGAGTCATAAGTTAAGTTACGTTTGAAGAGACCTGTAACCTTATAGGAAGGGGATTGAATTCCAGGCTCATCGCCTGCGTATACCTTAATTGCAGGGCTTAACAAACCAGTGAAATCATGTTCATGAGGATTAAAATTCAACACTCTATAATCACTTAATAAACGAGAAGTCCAAAAGTTAAAAAGCTTTTCATGATACTCCCTTGCATATCCAAAATACCTGAGTGTGAGATACAGTATGGTGCCCACAAAAAGATAAGATAAACTAGCAGCCTTGGTAAATTTTAATTTGAAAATGAATGTATTAGTTTCTTCTAATGTGGCGCCAGTAATATTTAGCGCGATAAACACTACACAAACAGATATTAGAAGTTTACGCTTTTTCTTTAGGCCATCATCGTTATCTATCTGGCTTCTAAATTCTTGTAATTTTATCAAGATAACCTCAATCCTTTATTGGCACATAACACTTAATTAGGCGGCGATTTGTATTGGCTAAAATCTGCAACAAAAGAGCGAAGCGAAGTGCAGCTTTTAGCCAATACAAATTGTCCGAAGGAACGACAGTGACTGACTTTATTTTTTTATATAACGGTCTAAAATACATATTCGTAGTTACTCAATTCCCAAGTCTTCCCAACTATTCTTAAATGTTTTGGATAATTTTTGTTTTCATCAAACCAGCAAAGAATTTTTGTCTTTTTATCGCATTTTTTTAAAAGGTGCTCTATTTCTGACTTTCTAGATGAGTATTTCTTATGCTCGCTTCCCCATGCGATGAATACGGTATCTGTAGTCATTAATTCTCTCCCAATGACTTCATAATTTTCGTTTTTACCAATATCTAATTTACCTTTTAGTTCCTTTTGTTCAGTTGCCATTATTGGAAATAGATTTACCAGAGTCACTGAGCCAAACTTTAGGTCGATGCATTGATTAATGATGTTGCAGAACGTATTGTCCATTCTTAATACATCGGCTTTACTTGGATTAAGGAGAATAAACAGGGCTGACGGCTCTTCTATATCCCATGTTTTTTTTAAGGTGAATCTCAGTTTCCTGTCCTCAGAAAACTCAGCTTTCACTTCAATATTCGCAGAATCAACAACCATCTTAACAAGTCCTTTTAGTTACACAACTCAAAGCTAAGTGGCGTGCGTTAGCACGTCCTTGCTTGAGCATTTTGCTGAATGCTTTAACCAATAGTTTCAATAACATAATTAACAAAGGCTGAGCAGCAAATCAGCATAAATCTAGCATCGGTTTTCGTTAAAGTTTCTTCTTCGAGAAGTGCGTGTCTTATACCGTCGGCATCATTGGTATAACCATATAAAGAGGAAAAGGCAGATTTTAATGCTGGGTGCATTTTCGCTTCTCTTTCTAGCTTTTTAAGCACAGCACCTAATGTTGCTTTTTCATCTCCTGAAACCTGTTTTGCGAGAGACTCTACTGCCGAGATGGATTCTTTAATAGAATTTCTATAGTCAGGGTTGAGCTTGTCTGAATGAAGAGATAAAGCACGTTTAAGGTGATCTTTCACACCTCCGTAAGGTGTCGCTTCTCTTATGGCAGTCTCTATTGAATTTATTTCTTCCTTAGAGGTTATTTTAGCAAGTTTTCCATCAACGAACCGGTATGCTGAATTCTCTCGTTCAAGGTTAAAATTGCATGCTTCAATAAACTTGCCTTTATGAGCTTCGGCTCCATTATGAGTGACAAATTCCACGAACTCATAGACTTCCCACCATTCCGCACGAAAGAAGTATTTTCTTAAGTTTTGAAGGCAGGACTCCCAATAGTCATCTATAGAGTCAATCGGCTTCTTGAAATAATGAATCCAGAGGGCTAAGACGAGGTCCTCATGGTTCGAATTTCTAACGTAGTCAGAACGGCCGTAGAAGCTGTCACCGGGTGATTCATAATTTTCCCAGTAAAAAAGTGAGAGAGCATTCCATAGACCATTTCGCAGATCTTCATCTATAGAGTCGATTTGAATAACTTTTTCTGCTGGATTTATACCGATACGTTGCGAAAATAGCATATCACTCCTTGGCATTTAACGCCCTAATAATGTGCAAATATCAATTGGTTAAAATAAGCGACGCAGGAGCAAAAGCCAACTGTTATTTGTCGCTTTGATTTTGCTTGTTAGTTGCTGCCGTTTAGTCCTGACAGAGCGCTATGTTCTATAAACTCTTTGACTGTTTTATTTTGTTTTTTTGCCTTCTCTTCTATTTTCTGATAAACATTAATATCAAATTCAACCTCGACTTTTTTAGGTTTCAAATCTGTTACTGCAGCCCATACAAGCAGTGTGGCTAAACTGATACATAAAGCCAATTTTGGAGGAAACTTTTCTTGAATTTCATCGATTAAATGTGAAGCCTCTTTAGCCAACTTAGCCATTAAATAAATTGCAAAAGCAAAACCCAAAAATGTAATGAAGTATGACAAGTAAACACAATTTCCAGTGGTGAAATATTTACCAATTACCGGTATTGAAAAACCAATTACTACAAAAATAGCAGGCGAAGAGAGCTGTGATATGCGGTTAGATATATGTTGTAATTGATTTCTAAGACAGCTTTTAATTGAACACTTTTTGAATATTAATGACAAAAACACCAAAAATGAAACAACTATAAATAGAGAACCTATGGTAAGAAAAGGAATATGATCGAAAACCAGTCCTAGTAAAAAGCTGCTATCAACATGAGCGGGCAAAGTAACTTTGTCCAACGCCCACATCATTAATGAAACGAAAATGCCAAACAAAGTAAAAAACAAAGCATCTTTGCTATCTAAAACTTTCTTCTGGTGCATGCATTAAATCCTTTTTGCAACTAACGAGGGGGGGGGTAAAAAAACTCTCACCTTAAAATTTACTATAAAAAATAGCCTAATCTGACCTTGAAAACGCGCGGCTTCGTAAAATCTGGATAGGTTTCACTATTGAACAGCAATTACATTTAAAGCAGAACACTGTAGCTTTTTGGCTCCAACCTTTTTCTACAACCACAACGAGGGTGTAGAAAAACCCTCACCTTAAAATTTACTATAAAAATTAGCCTATTCTGACCTTTAAAACGCTCTGCTACGTGAAATCTGGATAGGTTTCACTATTGATCAGCAATTACAGTTAAAACAGAACACGATAGTTTTCTGGTTCCAACCTTTTTCTACAGCCTCAACGCTCGCATAACGGGCCTAATAAAGCTCGGCTAAAATTGATGAAACACGAACTAAGCCAAGCTTTATAAGTCCATGCGTTGATGCACTTGTTATGTTTCAGTTGCCGCAGCTCCGGCTAGCCCTTTTAGAAGAGACTCCATAGCCTCGGCACCATCATTTAAGGCCCAACCTTGATACAAGCGCTTCATTCCGTCTTCTTGTTCATTTACCAACACTCCACTGGAAATAGCAAATTCTCTTGCCATTTGATACGCATCAGGCTGATCGTTTTTAAATTTTTCCAACATAGCTAAGCTGGCAAACATAAAACCTCTTTTATCACCTTCGGTATAACGTGGCGAATTCTTCAAAATTTTGGCCGACTGATACTCAATACTTTTAAGCTCTGAAACCTGAAGTTGAAGCAGATCTTTTTCAGCTTTAACTGTCGCGCTGTAATTTATGAAAAAAGAAGTTATTAAAACAATAAATATCACATATGCCACATGGATTAGCTTTGACTTAACGCCGGCGAGCTGCATCAAATAGCTTATTATCGAGGCGATACTACCAATGATTCCCACCGTAATAATCAAATTTTGCACTTAATACTCCATGAAACATAACGTCCGATTTTGCTGGCTATACTTGGCGAAGAATGAGCCCAAGCCAGTGAGATTGTGTCCGCAATATACGTTTGTTATTGCGCTCCCAACTTCACTATCGCGGCTTTACAGCCACAAGCCGTTTGCACAATAATGCGGTCAATATAATTACCTAAATAATAAACCAAATCACCAGAAAACTGCAACTTTTGATAAACGTTACATTGAACTGGTTTTGATAAAACTGGTTGGGGGCTGGAAGAGTTAAAGACAAAAAAACCGTTAAGCGAATGCGGAAAAGGAAGTAATTACCTCGAAGAAACACTGAAAATATCAGCCTTTGAAGTAAATGATGATTTAACATGGCAAAGCGCCAATCGTGGTAAAGCGGCCAATTACTAAGCCGACCCCACACAAATCCAGACGTGCGGAATTACCGCATCCGGCTCTTCAGTTATATATTCACCCGTGTAAGTCACACGCAACTTAATACCAGTCAACATCGATCACTCTTTTGCTAACTCGTAGCTTCTGTATTTTAAAATACTCTAGCATCTTCTTAAAACTACGCTAATTGTAACTTCGACAGCCACTGCGCCTGTTGAGCCATTTGTATAGACCATTACACTACAATGCGTTTAGAAAATAAATCCATCACCACAGCTAAATACAGGGCCCCTTGTCTCGTCTGGACATAAGTAATGTCTGATGACCAAACAGTATTTGGTTTATCAACGTTAAATTGTCGACTTAACAAGTTGTCAGCCAAAGGATAGCTTGGAGGCTCTTGTGAGAAGCGTCTACACCTCTTTCTAGGGCATCCTTTTAAACCGATTTTTTTCATCAATTTAGCGATACGGTTCTTTCCATATCGATAACCCAGTGCCTATAGGTCAGAGTAAATCCGTGGAGCACCATAGACTCCCTTGCTTGTTTGATAAACCTGTTTTATCAAACCAATCAACGAATGATTGACTTGCTCTGTTGCGCTCTCTGGACGTTTAAGCTAAGCACAAAGCCACTCCGAGAAACCCTCAATATTCGGCACCTCATGGTAACGGTATACTGTTTGCGGTATCGCTTTATACATTCCAGTTTTACTCGGATTCCTTGGCGAAGTACGCCACCGCTTGCTTTAAAAAATCTCACTCCTGCTTAACTTGCTCCAACTCCTCCCTCAGCTTTACGATTTCATCATTTCTGACTTGCTTTGTTATCAATCATTCCATTTTCAGATGTTCTAAGCAGAGCCATACGCTTAAACTCCGCTGGATATCGTAGATAAGATTTTCCTTTTGCCATTTCACACCCCTCGATATATTTATACACCTCGTTTAGAGTGTCCTCAGAAATGGGGTAAGACTACACAGAGGTCATTAAATTACGACAAAGTAGGTGGCTTCAATAACAGCCTGATAGCTTGGGTTAATATTTAAAATAACCTAAATCAGGTTAAGATTAATTCAACAGTGTCTTTAGGCATGCAAAAGGCCACTTCATGAAGTGGCCTTTTTATTTTTGACTTTCAAACGGCACTATTTGGAATTGGGAATATATTTTTATAGGTTGTCCCCTATTTGTCCCCATGAGCCTCAAACATATATAATTATCTTTTATTTCAGATATTTAACCTTAAAACGGCATCTTGAAGCCAGGAGGTAGGGGCATTCCCCCTGTTACATCACCCATTTTCTCTTTAGTTGTTTCTTGAACACGACGTACAGCATCATTAATCGCAGCGGCAACAAGATCTTCAATCATCTCTTTATCGTCTTCCATTAAAGATGGATCGATATCTACTCGTCTGACATTATGATTACAAGTCATGGTAACTTTAACTAAGCCAGCACCAGATTCTCCGGTGACTTCAATTGTCGCTAATTCTTCCTGTGATTTTTGCATGCGCTCTTGCATTTGCTGCGCTTGCTTCATGATATTACCCATACCACCTTTAAACATAACACTCTCTCTTTATTGGTAAATTAAATTAGCGAGGCTTGATACTAGACTCTATCACCTGCGCAGAAAATATATTTTTAATTCTATTTATTTCAGGATTCGTTTCAGCAACATTTTTTGCATGCTGCATTCTTACCTGATTAATGGTTTGCTGCACTGCAAATGGTGTACTTATTGGCTGACAATGCTCAATACGTAATTCAATTTGTTGCTGAAAAAGTTCACTTAAAGCCTGTTGTAACTGAATTCTAGCTGTATCAGTATCTAAATGTAGTTTCGAATCTAACAACTTCAAGGTCACAAGGTTATCATTTTTTTCATAAGACGAGTGCAGCGCTAATTGCTTAGTTAACGCGGTGACCTGCATTTGTTCGATTAATTGACTCCAAGTATCTAACTGACTGGAATGTATTACCTTTTCGCCATTTTCTAGAAATGCTGGCACGTCAAAATCCACATTCACTTCTACAGGTTCATTAAGATGAGCCATTGGATCGAACTCTTCTTGTATTTCCTCGTCATTTACAGCGACTTGCTCAGTGTCTGTAATACTTTGTGAATTTGCTGCAGTTTCAGGTAGCCAGGGTGGAGTATCCTGATTGTGTTGTTGTTCAGCATAATCACAATCAATACTAGCTTGTGATTTTGCATCTTCGTCTGCTAAAACGTCAGGGCTAACCGCCTGTTCGGATAAATCAATATGGCTATCAGAATCAGATTCTATTGGAATAATTTCGTTGCTAGGGTTAAATTGCGTCTCTGAGTTTTCAGAATTTGTAATTTGTGTACCAATCTGATTTTGAGCATCTATTTCTTGTTCTGAAATATCTTGGCTTTTTTCAATGACTGCAGAGTCTTCAATTATATTATTTGACTGAGGCTTGAATCGCGAAGGTAGAAAGTCATCTGTAGACTTTACTTCCTTTTTCTCTTCTTCATCCGAAGCCACTTCTAACTTAGAAAGTCTATCTTTTAGAGCAATCAGACTTTCAGTTGCTGATAACGAATTAGCCTGAACAGTAATATCATTGTGGCTTAGTTCAGATGGCGAAATCTGTTGCTCCGCCGTAGGTAAATTATTAACTTCATTTGTATCTGAATTTTGAACAGTGTTGTCTGCATGGAAATCTGCTAAATTGCTCTGCTGTTCAAAATATTCCTGATGGTAAACATCGGAATTTTCGTAATTTTGTTGGTTCTCATGGTTCTTCTGAGAATCTATATCTACAGGATTTTGAGCAACATTATCAACCTGAGTTGCTTGGATTTCCTGATGTAAATCATTTGCATTTGAACGTTCAGAACCTCTTGCTTGGGTTCCCACTAAGGAATTAGCTTGACGGATAATATCACTTTGTTGTTCAACAAGAGTTTGTTCTATTTCGTTTCCATTAAACTCAGCTTTTTCAACCGTTTTTTTTTCTCCAGTATCACTATGAATGGGAATCGATGATGTACTGGCTTTTGTGGTCAAACTGTTAGTTTCATCAATCGTCAAAGAAATCGGCGAAGGGTTGAATGCTAACATACGTAAAAGCGTCATTTCTAAACCTATGCGAGCATCTGCAGCATGGCTTATGTCTTTTTTGCCCTGCAAGGCAATTTGATACGCTAATTGAACTTGCTCAGGCGGCATCATTTTAGCTAATTGGTATACAGCCCGTGCTGCTACGGTTTCGAGCTTACAAGCTTCTGGTACGAATTGAGTCAGAGCAACTTGATGTAGCAAACTCATTAGCTCTGATAACACCTGTTCATAATTTACTGATTGTTGCGACATGGTTTCTATTTGCGCCATGACTTGTGCCGGCTCATTACTAAAAACAGTATGCAGTAGTTTGATTATTTGGCCTTTATCCATTAGGCCTAGCATATCGGTAACTATGACATTTGATACTTTGCCATCACCTTGAGCGATGGCTTGATCTGTCAAACTTAAAGCATCTCTCATGCTTCCTTGCGCAGCTCGAGCCAATTGCGATAATGCCTGAGGCTCGCTAAAGATATTCTCTTCTTTAAGTATATAACTTAACTGCTGAGTAATTTGATCCCGTGATAACGCTTTTAAATTGAACTGTAAACAACGAGACAGTATGGTCACAGGTAATTTTTGTGGATCGGTGGTTGCGAGCAAAAACTTCACATGTGGAGGCGGCTCTTCAAGGGTTTTTAAAAGTGCATTGAAGCTATGTTTAGACAACATATGCACTTCATCTATTAAATAAACCTTAAACTGTCCACGTGTTGGTTTGTATTGAACATTGTCGAGAAGCTCGCGCGTATCTTCAACTTTTGTTCTTGATGCTGCATCAATTTCCAACAGATCAACAAAACTGCCATTTTCAATATCCAAGCAAGTATGACACTTACCACAAGGATTAGCGCTTAAACCAGTTTCACAATTCAAGCTTTTAGAAAATATTCGTGCAATTGTTGTTTTACCAACTCCTCGCGTCCCCGTAAACAGGTAAGCGTGATGCAGTCTATTATTATCTAATGCGTTTGAGATCGCTGTAACAACGTGCTCTTGGCCAACCAATTCAGAAAATCGATTAGGACGCCATTTACGAGCAAGTACCTGATAAGCCATTAGACGTTATTCACCATCAAAATCGCATAAAGCATGACATTGAACGCCATGCTCATTTAGTTTAGCTTCGCCACCCAAGTCAGGAAGAGAAATGATAAAGCCAGCATGTTCAACTATTCCACCAAGTTTTCTAATCAAATTGGCAGTAGCAACCATAGTCCCGCCTGTAGCGAGCAGATCATCTATCATCAATACTTTTTCACCAGGCTTAATTGCATCAGAATGAATTTCTAACGTATCCATCCCATATTCCAGTTCGTATGATTCAGAAATGGTTTCCCGAGGTAACTTATTCGGCTTACGAACCGGAATAAAGCCTATCCCCATTTCTATTGCTAGAGGCGCGCCAAACAAGAACCCTCTAGCTTCAGTTCCAGCAATTTTATCAAATTTTAGTGGTGCAAACTTTTCTAGTAGTAAAGCAATACTGCTTGAAAAAGCGGTATGGTCTTCCAATACTGAGGTAACATCACGGAACAAAATTCCTGGTTTTGGATAATCAGGGACGGTTTTAACGATTGATTTTATATATTCAGCTGACACAGACTTCCTCTTAGTGGCTCGCTTAATTATTGGGGTTAAAGGTAAAACGTTAGCCAACCAGCGATAGCAGGTAAAAGAGGAAGTGCCAATAAGACAACAAGGGCCACTAATAAATATGTCCAGCTAAAAGGGTCTTTTTCAAAACTATGATCTTGCATTTTAAAACTCCAATAAATCCTATTTTAGAAGCGCCAAATAGTAATGCAAACAAGCTAAAATTAATAGGCTTAATCAGCTTTGATCGACAATTGTTACCTTTAAAGTAAGCTGCCAGTTAATATTCTCATCACTTATTAGAAATAGTATGAACAATTTTTAAACATAGATGGAAAAACAGATTACTTTAAGCCAATGGTAGCGTTAAATTTAGATTCCACGGGCTGAAGCCCGTGCTACGGGG